>DASRBU010000068.1:0-4798 GCA_035653475.1 Candidatus Dormiibacterota bacterium
GCCGAGATGTACTACATCGACCCCGACGAGTGCATCGACTGCGGCGCCTGCGTTGATCCCTGCCCGGTGGACGCGATCTACCCCGAGGACGAGGTCCCGGCCGAGTGGACGCAGTTCATCAAGATCAACGCGGACTACTTCAAGAAATAACGGCGCCGCCGTGACCCGCCACGCAGTGACCTTGATCCCGGGCGATGGCGTCGGCCCGGAGATCACGGATGCCACCGTCCGCGTCCTGGAGGCCACCGGGGTCGCCTTCGAGTGGGACGTGCAGCAGGCCGGCGAGAACGTGATGGCTCGGTACGGGACGCCGCTGCCCGACCACGTGCTCGAATCCATCAAGCGGCACGGGGTAGCGCTCAAGGGACCGATCACGACCCCGGTCGGGACCGGTTTTCGGAGCGTCAACGTGGCCCTGCGCCAGGAGCTCGACCTCTACGCCTGTGTGCGTCCGATCAAGGCCTATCCCGGGGCCCGCAACCTGCGGGACGACCTCGACCTGGTCGTGATCCGCGAGAACTCCGAGGACATCTACGCCGGCATCGAGTTCCAGCGGGGCACGCCCGAGTGCGATCGGGCCATCGAGGAGCTCTCCCGGCTGTCGGGCCGCCGGATCAGGCCCGACAGCGGGCTCTCGATCAAGCCGATCTCGGTGAGCGGCTCGGAGCGGATCGTCCAGTTCGCCTTCGACTATGCCCGCCGCTACGGGCGGCGCAAGGTCACGCTGGTGCACAAGGCGAACATCATGAAGCACACCGACGGGCTCTTCCTGGCGGTGGGCCGCGAGGTGGCCGCCCGCAATCCCGACATCGCCTTCGAGGACCGCATCGTCGACAACATGTGCATGCAGCTGGTCCTGCGGCCGGGAGAGTACGACGTGCTCTGCTGCCCCAACCTCTACGGGGACATCATCTCCGACCTGGGGGCGGGCATGATCGGCGGCCTGGGCCTGGCCCCGGGGGCCAACATCGGCACCGTGGGCGCGGTCTTCGAGGCCACCCACGGGAGCGCCCCCAAGTACGCTGGCCAGAACCGCGTCAACCCGATGGCGCTCATGCTCTCGGGGGTGCTGATGCTCCGCCACCTGGGGGAGACGGGGGCCGCCGAGGGGCTCGAGCGGGCGATCGCGGACGTGATCCGGGAGGGCAAGTCGGTCACCTACGACCTCAAGGAGCGCCGCGACGACCCCACCGCGGTGGGCACCAGCCAGGTGGCCGACGCCATCGTGGAGCGACTTCGGGCGGCGACGGTGCCGTAGGGGGCCGCACCGGGTGAGATCCAGTGGCCAGTGAGGCGGGACCGACCGGTCCCCGGGCGTGCCGACCGTCCGGGGAGAGGGCCCGGCGCCGCGGACGGGGACCGAGGCAGGGGCAGTAGGCTTCGGCCATGCGCATCGCCCTGGTCGACTCCGGCCTGGGAACGCTGGCCACCGCCGCGGCCCTGCGCCGAATGCGGCCCGACCTCGACCTGATCCTCTCCATCGACCCGGACCACGCCCCCTGGGGGCCCCGGCCGCCCGAGGAGGTGGCGGTCCTGGCCCTCGCCTGCGCCCGGTCGGCCCTGGAGCACCGACCGGACCTCCTGGTCCTGGCCTGCAACACCGCCTCGGTCCACTGCCTGTCCCGCCTCCGGGCCGACCTGGAGCCGGAGGTTCCGGTGGTGGGAACCGTCCCCGCCATCAAGCCTGCCGCCGCCACCGGCGGCCCGGTCGCCATCTGGGCCACCCCGGCCACGACCGGGAGCGCCTACCAGCGCGACCTGATCCGGGAGTTCGCGGCCGGCCTCCCCGTGGCCGAGGTGGCCTCGGCCACCCTGGCCACCGCCGTGGACGCCGGCGACGCGGCCGCGATCGCGGCCGCGATCGCGGAGGCCGCGGCCCGCACCCCGCGGCAGACCCGGGCCCTGGTCCTGGGCTGCACCCAGTACCGGCTGGTGGCCGACCGCATCCAGGCGGCGCTGCCGCCGGGGATCCAGCTCTTCGACGCCGCCGAGGCGGTGGCCGCCCAGGCCCTGCGCCGTCTGGGCCTGCCCCCCTGCCCCCAGGCGGCGCCGGTGGGGGGCCTGGCCGTGCTGGCCAGCGGGCGGCCGGAGCGGCTCCCGGCGGCGGCGCTCCGCTACGAGGCAGGGCGCGCGCTGGCGCGATCCCGGGGATGGGAGGCGGTCCCGGCCAGGCCCGGGACCGGCGGCCGTGACCGCTCCGCGTCCCGACCGCCGCTCCCGGGCGGGTGAGGGCCCCCCGCCCGGAGCGCCCCCGTGGACCCCGGATCCCGGCGCCGGCCCCGCGCCCCGGCCGTCGTAACATCCGTTGCCGACACGCAGCCTCGAGAGGAGCCGCCCATCCGCCGCTGGCCGGGCCGAGCCCGATCGGCGCTGGCCGGGTTCCTTCTGGCCGCCGTCGCCCTGGCCTCGACCGCCTCGGCCCCGGCGGGCCGGCATCCGGTGTCGGGGCCGCGTCGGGCCGCCGCCCGGATCGCCCTCCCGCCGGCGCCCCCCGCTCCCACCCCTCCGCCGACCCCCTTCGGCGACACCTACGCCCTCGAGCACCCGGCGCCCGACCTCGACCTCCACGCCCAGAGCGCGGTCCTGGTGGACCTGGACACCCTCCAGGTGCTGTGGGAGCGGGACCCGCACGCGCGCCGGGCCCCCGCCAGCCTCACCAAGCTGATGACCGTGCTGGTGGCGATGGACCTGGCCACCTCCCTGGACCAGACGGTGACGGTCCCGAACTCGGTCACCGGATTGGAGCCGGACTCCACGCTGATGGGGCTCGTCCCGGGGGAACGGCTCAGCCTCAGGGACCTGATGTACGGGATCTTCCTCGAGTCCGGCAACGACGCCGCCGAGACGCTGGCCGGCGCCTTCGTGCCCCGGGATCGGTTCATCCAGCTCATGAACGAGAAGGCGGCCCTGCTGGGGATGCACGACACGCACTTCAGCAACCCCACCGGCCTGGACGCCCCGGACCACTACAGCAGCGCCTACGACCTGGCCATCGCCGCGGCCGCGATCGCGATCCAGCGGCCGGACATCATGTCCATCGCCGGCACCCGGTCGGTGGTCATCCCCGCCGGCGACGGCCATCCCGAATACGACATGGGGACCCTGATCCGGCTGGTGGACGTGTACCCCGGGGCCACCGGCCTCAAGACCGGCTACACCGACGAGGCCGGCTACTGCCTGGCGGCCACCGCGACCAGGGCCGGGCGTCACCTGCTGGCGGTGCTGCTGCACTCCGACACCGGCCTGACCGAGGACGCCGAGCGGCTGCTGGACTACGGCTTCGCCATCCCGCCCTCGGCCGAGCCCCCGCCGCCCACAGTAGACTTGCTGACCCAATGATCCCCATCGAGGGCGTGAGCGCGATCGAGGTGCTCGACTCGCGTGGCAACCCCACGGTGAGCGTCACCGTCACCACCGAGTACGGCTCGGGCACCGCGGCCGTCCCTTCCGGGGCCTCCACCGGCGCCTACGAGGCGCTCGAACTCCGCGACGGCGATCCCGGCCGCTTCCGCGGTAAGGGCGTGCGCCGAGCGGTGGCCAACGTCGAGGGCGAGATCGCCCGGGCCGTGAAGGGGCTGGACGTGCTCGATCAGGCCGAGCTCGATCGGGTGATGATCGAGCTCGACGGGACCGCCAACAAAGGTCGGCTCGGGGCCAACGCCATCCTCGGCGTGTCGCTGGCCGCGGCCCACGCCGCGGCCGCGGCCCAGGGGCTGCCCCTCTACCGCTACCTGGGCGGGCTCCAGGCCACGCTCCTGCCCCTCCCCTTCGCCAACATCCTCAACGGTGGGGTGCACGCCGACAACGACCTGGACTTCCAGGAGTTCATGGTGTGTCCGGTGGGTGTCGATCGCTTCGCCGAGGCGGCCCGGGCGGTGGCCGAGGTCTACCACGCCCTGGGCGAGGTGTTGCAGGAGCGCGGGCTCACCACCGGGGTCGGCGACGAGGGTGGCTTCGCGCCCCGCCTCGGGGGCAACGAGGAGGCGCTGCGGATGCTCCTGGCGGCCATCGAGCGGGCCGGGTACCGCCCCGGGGAGCAGGTCGCCATCGCCCTCGACCCGGCCGCCAGCGAGTTCTACCGGGACGGCGTCTACGAGCTCCGCGGGGAAGGGCGCCGGCTCGACGCCGGGGAGCTGGTCGACCGGTACGAGCGCTGGGTGCGCGAATACCCCATTCTCTCCATCGAGGACGGCATGGCCGAGGACGACTGGGAGGGATGGCGGCTGCTGACGGAACGGCTGGGGGCCCGCGTCCAGCTGGTGGGCGACGACCTCTTCGTGACCAGCTCCAGCCGCTTGCGCCAGGGCATCGAGCGCCGGGTGGCCAACGCCGTTCTGATCAAGCTCAACCAGATCGGCACCCTGACCGAGACCCTGGAGACGATGGCGCTGGCGCGCTCGGCCGGATACGGCGCCGTGATCTCGCACCGCTCGGGCGAGACCGAGGACACCACCATCGCCGACCTGGCCGTGGCCACCGGCGCGGGCGCGATCAAGATCGGCGCCCCGGCCCGCTCCGAGCGGGTGGCCAAGTACAACCGGCTGCTGGCCATCGAGGCCGAGCTGGGCGGCTCCGCCCGCTACGCGGGCCATCTCCGGCTCCGGCCGGGCGCGGTATGAGGCCCGACTCGCGGGCGGTCCACGCCGGTCGTGAGCTTCGGGCCCGGGACCCGCTCGCCCCTCCCATCGTCCAGACCTCCGTGTACGTCTTCGACGACCTGGAGGACTACGACGCGGTCGCCGAGGGCCGGCGCCCCGGCCACCTGTACGCCCGGAACTCCAACCAGAACGTGGCCATG
>DASRBU010000069.1:0-6603 GCA_035653475.1 Candidatus Dormiibacterota bacterium
GAGGCCCCGGGGAGCTGGATCCCGCCGGCCAGGACGTCGGGCACCGCCATCGCCTCACACCCCCAGGTTGAAGAGCCGGCTGGCGCCCTGGGCGGTCAGCACCAGCATGAAGACGAGGATGATCAGGGCCGGCAGCATCACCGCCGGACGCTCGAAGGGGTTGCGCTCGTGACCGCGATCGACGAAGGGCAGGAGCACCAGGAGCAGCACCCCGAACAGCGGCACCCAGAGCACCATCGAGATCAGCTGCTGCGGCACCAGCACCAGGAGCTGGTCGAGCGGAAGGTAGAACCACTCCGGCACCGGGGTGTAGGTGGTGGTGTTCTGGGTGGCGCGCTCCTCCAGCGGCGCTCCCACGGTGACCGCGAGCACGAAGACCAGCGTCATCACCGCCAGCGACACCAGGCCGTCCTTGAAGGTCTGGTCGGGGTAGAAGTCCTCGGTCTCGAGCGGCGCCGCCCACTCGTCGTCGGTGGGCAGGCTCGGGTACGGCGGCTCCAGCTCCCGCCGCGCCTCCCGCTCGGGGCGGGCGCCGTCGGCCCGGTACGCCCCCCGGTAGTTGACGTAGGAGCCGAACTCGGCGTTGTGCCGCAGCAGGTAGAGGTGCAGGCCGATCACGCCCAGGAGCAGAGCCGGCAGCAGCCAGATGTGGATGCCGTAGGTGCGCACCAGGGTGATGGGGCCGACGAAGTCCCCGCCCCGCCAGAGGGTGCGCAGGTACTCGCCGATCACCGGCGTGTACGAGGGAATGTTGGTGGTGACGACCGCGGTCCAGTAGGCGGCCTGGTCCCAGGGCAGGAAGGCGCCGGTGATGGCCAGCCCCAGCACCAGCAGCAGGAGCGCGACGCCCGACAGCCAGTTCAGCTCCCGCGGCCGCTTGTAGGAGCCGGAGAAGAAGGTGCGGACCATGTGCAGGCCGATCACGAAGAGCAGGACGTAGGCGCCCCAGAGGTGCAGGCCACGGACCAGGGAGGCGAACTCGTCGTGCTGCTTGATCCAGTTCAGCGTTTCCCAGCCCTCGGTGGTCGAGGGCACGTAGATCATGGTCAGGAAGATCCCGGTCACGATCTGGTTGCCGATCAGGATCAGGGTGGCGCTGCCCAGCGTGTAGGCCCAGGCCCCGCGCTTCGGCACCGCCTCGTACAAGCCCACCCGCAGCAGCCGCCGCAGGTCGGAGCGATCGTCCAGCCAGGCGTAGGCCCGACGCGCCACCGACCTCGTCCGGCGCACGGGCAGGGCTGCAAGCGGGGCCAGCCGCTCCACGATCGCCACCGGCAGCCGGGTCATGGCATCACCTCGTCGAGCTCGTCGGTCAGGTAGAGGGTGCCGTCGGGCCCGATGCGATGGATCCACTGGGGCAGGGGCTTGGGGGGTGGGCCGCCCACGTTGTCGCCGAAGATGTCGTAGAGGCCCCCGTGGCAGGGGCACAGGAACTGGCCGATGGCCGGCTCCCAGCGGACCGGGCACTGCATGTGGGTGCAGATGTTGCTGAAGACCCGGATCTCGCCCGAGCGATAGCGGACCAGGAACACGATCCAGGTGTCCTGGGTCGAGGACCAGGACTGGGGCTGGGGCGGGAACGAGACCCGTCGGGTCACCGGTTGCTCGATGGGGAGGTCCCCGATCCGGCCAAGGCTGCGCCACACGGTCTGGCGGTGGTGGAACAGCGGCCAGAGCAGCCAGCCCACGATGGGCACGCCCAGGAAGGCGGTCACCACCGCCCCGCTGAGCTGGGTGCCGAGGACGAAGAAGCGCCGTCGGGTGATGCCCACGGCCTCAACCCCTGGCCAGGAAGAACGCCACCGACAGCGAGGCGGCCACCACCCCCAGGACCACGAAGGTCAGCACCGCCAGCAGGGCGCCGCCGACCAGGGCCATGGTCAGTCGCTGCTCGCCTGCCCGCAGCCCGCGCACGACGTAGGCCAGGCCGATCCCCACCAGCAGCAGCCAGAGGGCGACGCCCAGCCCCCCGATCAGGGCCAGGTAGAAGAAGGTCTGCAGCTGCCCCATCTCAGCTTCCCTCCCCGCCCCCGCGCCACCGGGAGACGGTCGCAGCTGGGGCCACGGCCCGCCCTCCGCAGGGGGCGGCTCCACCCGGCACCGGCGCCGCCCGGGGTCGCCCCAGGGCCACCGGCCTCCCCCGGCTCATGGATAGAACCCCCGGTGCGGGGGCTGGAACAGGTTCTGGGCCTGGGCCTGGGTCATGCGCCCGTAGACGGCGTAGGGCCCGCGCGCGGTCTCGCGGATCACCCCCATGAGCAGGAAGATGGCCACCGCCGCCACCCCGGTGACCACCACCGCCCAGCGCCCGAGGCGGGTCGGGTCCGGCCGCCCCCGCCGTCGCGGCCCCCAGAGCAGCCAGTGGACCAGGCTGAGCGCCAGCGCCGCTCCCAGCCACGCGTAGCGCAGCCAGAACCATCGCCCGGGGTAGACGGCCGCGGGCAGGACGGTGCCGGCGGCCAACAGCGCCACCAGGCCCGTGAGCGCCGCCGACAACCGGCGCCCACGCTCCCGGGACTGCCAGAAGTAGAGGTTGCCCCCCACCAGCAGCAGGCCGAACAACCCCATCTGCAGCTGCCACAGCCAGGCCAGAGGACCGGTGAAGGAGTAGCGGAAGGCCCCCGGCGAGCGGTGCCGCACCACCTCGGCGAAGGCGAAGCCCCCCATGGCCTGGGGCACCAGGAGCAGGAAGCCAACCAGCAGGCTGACCCGTGCCGCCCAGCCGTAGTAGGCCCGATCCGGTCCCTCCCGGTGGGTCGCCCAGTACCCGATCATCACCGCCGCGATCAGCAGGCTGCTCCAGGAGAGGTTGCCGGAGAAGCGGTGGGCCAGCTCGGGCCAGAAGCTGGGGTTGAAGAGGGCGCCGAAGTCCCGACCGTCGTTGGGGGTGAGCAGGAAGCTGTCGAGGCCGACGATCAGGAACAGGAAGAGCTGCTCGGAGGCCCCGCCCAGGAACCCCAGCCCGATGTGGAAGCGACGGCCCATGCGGTCGATGACCGCCTCCCACTTGTACGTGTAGACGAAGAGCAGGGCGATGGTCAGGAACCAGCTGATGAAGGCGATCAGCAGGACCTTGAAGAAGAGGATGGCCAGGGAGATGAACTCGTTGGGATAGAGCCCGGTGAGCATGAAGACCGCGAACGCGCCCAGCGTGGCCCCCAGGCTGAACACCTTGAGGTTGGTCGAGGCGACGCCGTGGGCGTAGCGATCGAGGCGGGCGTCGCCGCGCAGCTGGCCGAGCAGCTCCGAGGCGGGCGCGATCAGCACCGCCCCCATGGAGAAGGAGCCGAAGACGATATGGGCCAGGAACATGGCGCCGAGCATCCAGGCCCCGATCAAGGGGAAGTGGATGTTGGGCAGGGTGGCCGGGGAGGGGCTGACCGCCAGCCAGCCCACCGCCGACATCAGCTCGCCTCCAGCAGCCGGCGTCCCACCGGCCGGGCCAGGAGCAGGACGGCCGACAGGTACAGGCCCGCCCCCACCGCGGCCGGGCCGGGGGCCATGGTGGTGGCCCCGCCCAGGGCGCCGAGCAGGGCCTGGTGGAGGTAGGTGAAGGGGAGCAGCCTGGTGACCGTCCCCATCACCGGGTCGGTGAAGGGGGTGAAGACGCCGGCCAGGTAGAGGGCCGGCAGCACCGGCAGGAGCACGACCAGCATCACCTCTCCGGGCGAGCGGGTGACGGTGCTGGCCAGGGCGCCGAGCAGGTTGCCCGCCACCAGGGTGGCGGCCGCCCCCAGCCACAGCGCCGGCCACCAGGCGGCCGCGCCCGGCCTGCCGACCATGACCAGGGCCAGCACCGGGACCACCTGGAGCAGGTCGACGCCGGCCCCGGCCAGCACGCGCTCCATCCCCACCCGCCCGGGTGGGGCCGGGAGCAGGCGGTAGCGGAGGAGCAGACCGGCGGAGCGCTCCCGGGAGAGCACCGCCCCCGCCCCCAGCGGGGCCATGGTCGCGAGCAGCATGGTCACGGCCATGGCCGCGTAGAAGCCCGGGGCCGAGCTGTGGAGCAGGGGCACCGCCACCGCCAGGGGGAAGAGCATCTTGACCGCCAGGGCCCGAGGCCGCCGCACCAGTTCCGCCAGCTCGCGCGCCGGGATGGAGGCAGGGAGGGACAGGAAGCGGGTCACGACGTCGTCCCCGCCTCGAGCGTCCGTCCGGTGAGGCGGAGGAAGGCGTCCCCCAGGTGGGGACGCTCGACCCGAAGGCCGGCCAGCAGATGTCCGTGGCCGTCGAGCCCCCGCAGCACCTGCACCGGGTTCGCGTCCCCGGCCAGGAGCAAGCGCACCGTCGTCCCGGCGACACCCGCCACCTCCACCCCGGGCTGCGTCGCCAGCCGCTCCAGCGGGACCGGTGCCCGCAGCTCCAGCTCCAGCCGTTGCAACCCCGCCACCTCCCTCAGCAGCTCGGCGACCGTGCCCTGGCGGATGGCCCGGCCCCGGTCCAGGAGGACCACCCGCCCGCCGACCCGCTCGGCCAGGTGCACGTCGTTGGTCGAGAGGACGACGCCGACGCCGGCCCGAGCCAGCCGTCGCAGCATCTCGACCAGGTCGACCGACCCGCCCCAGTCCAGGCCCAGGGTGGGCTCGTCGAGCACCAGCAGCCGGGGCCCGTGGCACACCGCCTCGACCAGGGCCAGGCGCCGCCGCATGCCCAGCGAGTACTCCTCGACCGGGCGGTGGACCGCCTCTCCGAGCCCCGACCAGGTGAAGAGCCGGTTCAGCCGCTCCCGGGCCCGGGAGGGGTCGAGGCCGAAGCGGCGGGCGAAGAACCAGGCGTTCTGGTAGCCGGTCAGGGTCTCGAAGTGGGCGGTGCCGTCCAGGAGCACGCCCAGGGCCCGGCGTACGGCCGGGTCCCGGCGGTCGCGGCGGCCGAACCAGGCGACGGAGCCGGCCTGGGCGGGGTCGACCGTGCCCAGGACCCGGAGCAGGGTGGTCTTGCCCGATCCGTTGGGCCCGAGCACGGACACCAGCTCCCCCTGTCCCACCGAGAGGTCGAGGCCGAGGACCCCCCCGCCGCCCCGATGCCAGCGCACGATCCCCTCGGCCCACAAGGGGACGGCCTCGGCCGCCCGGCCGGGCGCCGGCTCCGGGAGCCATGGGGGGCGGCCGGACGCGGCCGGATCGGAGCCGCGGGGCTCGGTCATGGCCGGGCCCGGAACCCGTAGCGGCCGGCGTGGAAGTCGCCGGTGGCGATCCAGTGCTCGATCACGCGATCCAGGACCGGGGAGGTGATCGCCGTTTCCCCCATCTCCCGGGCCCGCCCCTCGACCGCCTGGACGACCGCCCCCCGCACCGCCTCCGGCACCCGGGCCAGGCGCCCGCGCGCGACCGTGTCCCACTCCATCTCCGAGCCTCGGGCCTCCATCTCCCGCGACGCCTCCGCCCAGCTCCCGTACTTGAGGTCCACCACCTCGGGCGTGATCACGTCGCCCAGCCCGCGCTTGAAGGCCGTCCACTCCACCCGCCATCGGGTCAGCTCGCGGCAGAACTCGGGCACTTGAGCGAGGCGGGCCTCCGCCTCCGGCGTCCAGGTGAAGCGGCGCTGGAAGGTCCGGTCCGAGAGCGGATGGCCGTAGCCCAGCTTCAGCCCCAGCCGCTCCAGGAAGACGGCGTTGATCGCCTCCCCGGTCCGGGCCGCCCGCGACTCGGCCGCGTGGCGGGCCATCTCCCGGGCCCGGGAGGGATCGAAGCGGGTCGCGGCTCGGATCTCGATCTCGTTGAGACGGCGGATGCCGTCCTCGGTCCAGCCCGGCGCGGGCCGCTCGACCCCGGGCGCGGTCGGCACCCGGCCGTGGCCGGGCACCCGACGGGCGGCCTCGGCGGCGTCCGGACCGGCGGCCTCGAGCGCCTGGGCCATCGCCTCACGGGCATCGGCCAGGCCACCCTCGGCCACCTCCAGGGTGATGCGCGGCGACCCGACGCGGCGGGCGAAGTCCTCGACCTTGGTCCGGGCCAGGGTGCGCATGAACCCGGCCGGGACTCGCTCCAGGCGCTGCTCGGCCTCGTCCGTCCAGACCGGGGTCCTCGCCTCCTCGCCCACCGCCTCGGCGACCGGGAGGTAGGCCTCGTCCAGGTTCGCCTCCGCGAACCCGACGTCGATCACGGGCAAGCGGTGGGTGCGAGCCAGCTTCTCGATCCGGGCCTTGACCCGGCGGCGTTCGTAGCCCCTGGGCACGCGCTCCAGCGCCCGCTTCGCCTCCACCGCCCAGCGCACCTTGAAGCCGTCGAAGGCCGCCTCTTCCTCGACCCCGGCGCCCGCGCTCAGGTCGGCCTTGTCCAGGTGCTGGAAGTCGGTCGCGCCGCACACGGTGCAGGTCTCGGGCCGGCCGCTGAAGGCGGCCGGGCGCCCACAGCCGCGGCAGAGCCAGGTCTCCGCCGCCGCCGCCTCGGCCATGGAGGTGGGCCGGGGAGGGGCCTCCCCCTCCACCCCCAGGGCGGCGGCGCGCTCGGGCATGATCTCGCGCACGGCGGCGGCGAAGACCGAGGAGCTGACCACCGAGTGCCCCCGCTCCAGGGCGAAGCGGCTGATCGCGGTCCGGACCACCCCCCGGACGTGCGCCGGCACCGCCTCCATTCGGCCCAGCGCCTCCTCGGTCCAGGTCAG
>DASRBU010000070.1:0-2951 GCA_035653475.1 Candidatus Dormiibacterota bacterium
AGGGTCAGCGCGGAGACGAGCCAGTACTGCTGCATCACGTACCCTCGAGATGACGTCGGTGTCCGTGACCCGCCGCCGTGCCCTCGCCATCGGCGTCGGCGGCGAGCCAGCGATAGAGGTGCCAGAAGATCGCCAGCGAGGCCGGAAAGGACCCGGGCACCCACATGATGCCGGCGGCGATCTGCTGGTCGGCCAGGGCGGAGAGACCGGGGTGCCCCTTCGCGTAGGCGGCGTAGACCGGGACGGTGCTGAAGGCGAGGACGATGGCCAGTCCCCAGCTGGGGATCATCCCCGCCACCAGGTACGCCACCCGACGCAGGCCGTCGTCGAGCCGGGTGCGGAAGGGCGGCGAGTCGATGACCTGGGCCCAGTACAGGATGCCCAGGCCGAGGAAGGAGGCGTGCTCGAGGTCGTGCACGACCGGCACCTGCACGGCCAGGTCGTACGCCCAGGGGAGGTGCCAGGTGACGAGGTCGAGGTTGAACAGGGTCCAGGCCGGGACCGGCGTGCCGACCCGGACCACCGCGGCCCGAATCGGGGCGGTCCGCGCCCATCCCAGCAGCGCGCCCGCCACCGACCGTCGCCAGCTCACCGGCAGGCCCCGCCACATCCTGAGCCAGGGCGCGGCCAGGACCAGCAAGGGAGCGGCCACGACCATGAGCAGCAGGTGCTGGACCATGTGTGCCCACAGATCGCGGTCGGCCAGTTCGTCCAGCGGCGACTGCAGCGCCAGCACGATCACCGCCAGGCCGGCCAGGAAGCCGGCGGCGCGCCGGTGGCGCCTCGCCGACCGCCTCCTGGGCACCAGGGCCGGAAGTCCCCTGCCGCCCAGGAGGTAGAGCCCGAGGGCGACCAGCACCCCCGCCAGGGGAAGGTTGTCCTGCCACGCCGCCGCGACGATCACCGCCGCCTTGCCGTACCGCGCAACTCAGGCCACCAGGTAGAGGAGGAGGTAGGCCACGATGCCCACCAGGGCCAGGAACTCCAGGTGCAGCACCGCCGCCTGCGCATCCGCGACCGGGGCCGCCCGCCCGCCGGCCCGTCCCCTCAGCGTCGGCACCAGGACGATCTCGAGCCAGTACAGGGCGCCGAGCCAGAAGAGGAGGTAGAAGCCGGTCCAGCCGAGGAAGACGCTGGCGTAGGCGCCGTCGGTGGGCAGGAAGCCCAGGTGCGGCCACTCCAGGCACTGCAGCACCACCGCGGCCAGGCCGAAGAGGAGGGCCAGAACCGTGGCCCGACGCCACCAGCCCTCGCTCCCCCGGCGCAGCGCCCGCGCCCCCCACCCCCCGGCGACGGTGGCGAGCAGGACGCAGGCCAGGATCACGCTGCCGGAGAGCAGCGGTGGGTTGGCGTGCTTGTCGCGCCACATGTGGTGGTTGTCGAGCTCACGCAGGTAGAAGAACGCGAACACGAAGCAGACGAAGAAGAAGGCCTCGGCCGCGGTCCAGAGCCGGACCCCCGCCCAGAGGTTGCGTTGTCGGACGGCGGCGGGCTCGCCGTAACCGCCGGTGGTCTGGGCCATGGTCCGCTACTCCCCCGCCGCCGCCACGGCCGGGCCGTGGAGGATGGCCACCGGTGGCGCGTCGGGAACGCCGTACTCGTAGGGCGAGGCCACGACCTCCGGGATGCGCTCGAAGTTCCGCACCGGGACCGGCGAGGGCAGCTGCCACTCGATGCCCCGCGCCTGCCAGGGGTTGGCCTCCGCCCGGCGCCGGGCTACCGCCCAGGAGTAGACGAGGTTGACCGCGAACACCACCATGGAGACGCCGATGAAGTAGGCGGAGATGCTGACGAAGTCGTTGATGCCCTGGAGGGCCGCCGCGTACGTGGACACCCGGCGCGGCTGGCCGAGGAAGCCGGCGGCGAAGAGCGGGAAGAAGGTGAGGTTGAAGGAGACGAAGAAGAGCCAGAACTGGACCTTGCCCAGGCGCTCGTCGAGCATCACCCCGGTCATCTTCGGGAACCAGAAGTACAGGCCGCCGAAGAAGGCGAAGACCAGGCCGCCCATGATCGTGTAGTGGAAGTGGGCCATGACGAAGAAGCTGCCGTGGGTGGTGACGTCGCTGGGCACGTCCGAGTTGAAGACGCCGGAGAGGCCCCCGATCAGGAAGTTGAAGAAGAAGGCCAGGGCGAAGAGCATGGGCACCGTGTAACGGATCCTGGCCCGCCAGAGGGTCCCCATCCCGTTCAGGAAGACGAAGCCGGTAGGGATGGAGATCAGCTCGGTCGTGAGCATGTAGAAGGGGCGCAGGTGGGCATCGATGCCGCTCACGAACAGGTGGTGCTGCCAGACGAAGAAGCTGACCAGGGCCACGCCCACCATCCCGGCCACGGAGAGGCGGTACCCCCACACCGGCTTGCGGCAGAAGACGGCCAGCAACTCCAGGACGATGCCGAAGCCGGGCAGGGCCAGGATGTACACCTCCGGGTGCCCGAAGAACCAGAACAGGTTCTCGTAGAGGTAGACGCTGCCGCCGGCCGAGGCGAGGAAGAACGAGGTCTGCACGGTTCGGTCCATGAGCACCAGGGCCATGCTCAGGACCAGCACCGGCGCCGCCAGCAGCATCAGCAGGCCGGTCGAGATCACCGCCCAGGCGAAGATGGGCAGCCGGGTCCAGGTCATCCCCGGGGCCCGCATGGTGAAGGTGGTGGCCAGCATGTTGAGGCCGACCAGGGTCATGGCGACACCGATCAACGCGAAGGCCACCAGGTAGGCGTCCATGCCCGCCTTCGCCTGCACCGAGAGGGAGGCGTACCCGGTCCAGCCGGAAGGGAACCCGTCCAGGCCGATGGCCGAGAGCAGGACCACACCCGCCGCCGGGACCAGCCAGAAGCTGAGCGACTCCAGGCGCGGGAAGGCCATGCGCTGGGCCCCGATCATGATCGGCAACAGGTAGTTGCCGAGCGGCCCCAGCACCATGGCCGAGGTCATCATCATCATCATCGTCCCG
>DASRBU010000071.1:0-5164 GCA_035653475.1 Candidatus Dormiibacterota bacterium
TGGACGCTGCCCTGGGATCACGGCCGAGGAGGACGACACGCGTGGCGGAGCGCTACTACACCGAGACCCATGAGTGGGTGACCGTGGAGGACGGGGTGGCCACGGTCGGCATCACCGACTTCGCCCAGGCCCAGCTCGGAGACGTGGTCTTCCTCGAGCTGCCGCGCGTGGGCCGGCTCCTGGAGGCGGGTGACAGCTTCGGGGTGATCGAGTCGGTGAAGGCGGCCTCCGACCTCTACTCCCCGGTGGCCGGGACCGTGCTCGAGGTGAACGAGGACCTGAGCGATCATCCCGAACGGGTGAACCAGGACCCCTACGGGCAGGGCTGGCTGATCCGGATCCGGATGAGCGGCGACCTCGGTCCCGGGCTGCTCGACGAGGAGGCCTACCGGCGGCTCACGCAGGGGGAGACGGCGGGGGCCGCGGGCGAGGGTCGGCCTCCCGGGGAGTCGGAGCGCTGAGGCCGCAGGACGCCGCCGGCCCGAGGGCGGGCGCGACCGCCGGCGGCCGGCCGGGGCCGGGCGGCGCGGCACCGAGCCGGGAGCCCCCTCCCGGCGGCTCGCCCCGGGAGGGGGCTCCTGCCTACCTGGTCCACTCGCCCGAGGACCGGGAGGCGATGTTGCGTGCGCTCGGCGTGGGCTCGGTGGAGGACCTGCTGGTCGATCTGCCGCCGGCGGTGCGGCTCGACCGGCTGGACCTGCCGCCGGGGTCCTCGGAGCTGGAGACGGCGGCCTGCCTTCGCCGGCTGGCGGCGCGCAACCGCGTCTACGAGGACCGCCTCTGCTTCCGGGGCGGCGGGGTGTACCGACGCTTCATCCCCGCGGCGGTGCAGGCGGTGATCTCGCGACCGGAGTTCGCCACCGCCTATACCCCCTATCAGGCCGAGGCCAGCCAGGGGACGCTCCAGGCCATCTTCGAGTTCCAGACCCTGATCGCCGAGCTCACCGCCCTGGACGTCGCCAACGCCTCCCTGTACGACGGCGCCACCGCCTTGGCCGAGGCGGCCATGATGGCCGTGGTCCACACCGGCCGCTCTCAGGTGGTGGTGGAGGGGTACCTGCACCCGGAGTACGAGGAGGTGCTGCGCTGCTACGCCGCCGGACGGGGGTTCGTGATTCGCGCCGGCCTGGAGGCGGTGGGCGAGGACACCGCGGCCGTGGTGGTCCAGCAGCCGAACTTCCTGGGCCTGCTGGAGGATGTGGAGGAGGTGGCGGGGCTGGCCCACCGGTGGGGGGCGCTGGCCGTGGTCTGCGTCGATCCCATCAGTCTCGGTCTGCTCGCCCCGCCCGGGGAGTGCGGCGCGGACATCGCCGTGGGGGAAGGCCAGCAACTGGGCCTGCCGCCCAGCTTCGGCGGCCCCCACCTGGGCTTCGTCGCCTGCCGGCGGGAGCTGGTGCGGCGGCTGCCGGGCCGGCTGGTGGGCCAGGCCTTCGACGCTCAGGGGCGGCGGGGGTTCGTCCTCACCCTGACCGCGCGCGAGCAGCACATCCGGCGGGAGCGGGCCACCTCCAACATCTGCACCAACCACTCGCTCTGCGCGCTGGCGGCCAGCGTCTACCTGACCTACCTGGGACCGGAGGGGCTGCGCCGGGTGGCGGAGGTGAGCTTCCGTCGCGCCCACGCGCTGGCCGAGCGGCTGTGGGCGCTGCCCGGGGTGGAGGCGGCCTTCCCCGCCCGGCCCTTCTTCAACGAGTTCCCGGTGCGGATGTTCCACGTGGAACAACGGCTGCGCCGCCTCGGTGAGGCCGGCATCCTGGGCGGCCTCCCGGTGGCCCGCTGGTATCCCGATCGCCCGGAGCTGCGGGACGTGGTCCTCTTCTGCTGCACCGAGGTCAACGACCCGGCCGCCCTCGATCTGCTGGTAGAGGTGATGGGCCGAGCATGACCGAGCCCCTGAGCTTCGAGAAGAGCCGCGCCGGGCTGGCGCCTCCCCGCCTGCCCGAGGCGGAGGTGGAGGCGCCGGACGACCTCCCAGAGCGGTGGCGGAGGCGCAACCCGCCCCGGCTGCCGCAACTGAGCGAGCCAGAGATCCTGCGCCACTACCACCGGCTGGCCTCGATGAACTATTCCGCCGCCGAGCGCTTCTATCCCCTGGGCAGCTGCACGATGAAGTACAACCCGGTCCTGAACGAGCAGCTGGCCCGTCTGCCGGGGTTCGCGGAGCTGCACCCCTACCAGGACGAGGAGACGGTGCAGGGCGCGCTGGAGCTCCTGTGGCAGCTGGAGCGGGCGCTCTGCGCCGTCACCGGCATGGACCGGATGACGCTCCAACCTGCGGCCGGGGCGCACGGGGAGTGGACGGCGTTGCGCATCGTCCAGGCCTACCACCGGGCGCGGGGCGAGGAGCGCGACCAGGTCCTGGTCCCCGACAGCGCCCACGGCACCAACCCGGCCAGCGCCGCCCTCTGCGGGTTCACCGTGGTCGAGGTCCGCTCCAGCCCCGAGGGGCGGGTGGACGTCGCCGATCTGCGCGGAAAGCTCTCCGGGCGGGTGGCGGCGCTCATGCTCACCAACCCCAACACCCTGGGCCTGTTCGAGCGGGACATCCTGGAGATCGCCGAGCTGGTGCACGGCGTGGGGGCGAAGCTGTACTACGACGGGGCCAACCTCAACGCCCTGATGGGCATCTGCCGGCCGGGCGACATGGGCTTCGACGCCGTCCACCTCAACCTGCACAAGACCTTCGCCACCCCGCATGGAGGGGGCGGTCCCGGGGCGGGGCCGGTGGGGGTCCGGAGGGAGCTGGTCCCGTTCCTGCCCCGGCCCACGGTCGAACGCGATGGCGACCGCTTCTTCCTCGACCACGACCGGCCCGCCTCCATCGGCCGGGTGCGCAGCTTCTACGGCAACTTCGGCGTCCTGGTCCGTGCCTTCGCCTACATCGTGGCCATGGGCGGGGACGGGCTGGCCCAGGCCTCGCTCGACGCCGTGCTCGCCGCCAACTACCTGCGACGTCGCCTGGAGGGGGCGCTCGACCTGCCCCACCCCGGCCCCTGCATGCACGAGTTCGTGGCCTCGGCCCGTAACCTGACCCCTCACGGGGTGCGGGCGGTCGACCTGGCCAAGGGCCTCCTCGACCTGGGGTTCTACGCTCCCACCGTCTACTTCCCCCTCATCGTCCCGGAGGCGGTCATGATCGAGCCCACGGAGACCGAGACCAGGGCCACGCTCGACGCCTTCGCCGACGCCGTCCACGAGCTCGTCCGCACCGCCCAGGCGCGGCCGGACGACCTGCGCTCCCGACCCCTGCGGCTGCCGGTGGGCCGGCTGGACGAGGTGGCGGCGGCCCGGAGGCCGGTGCTGCGGTGGATGCCGGCCGGGTCGGAGGGGGACCCCCGACCCTGACCCCTCGGTGGGGACCCGGGGCGTCGGCCAGGGTCGCGCAGCCGTGGCAGCGACGGGCGGAGTCAAGGGTCGATTCGGTACAATTGGACCATCTACCACGTTCGCATCCCCAGTAGTCGTCCCGAACGTCCCACAACGCTGGGAGGGCGTTCGCTCCGCACGGATCCGGTGGCGCTGTGCGCTCCCTCGAGGCACGTATGAGGTCCCCGTCCCAGGGGTTGCCGCCGGCCGGCAGGAGGGCGAAGCTCCGCCCTCTCGGCGCTGATGTGGCCTACGACGTCGAGCAGATCCAGGTCCTTGAGGGCCTGGAGCCCGTGCGGCGCAGGCCGGGCATGTACATCGGCTCCACCGACAGCCGCGGTCTCCACCATCTCATCTGGGAGATCGTCGACAACTCGGTGGACGAGGCGCTCGCCGGTGAGTGCGACCGAATCGTGGTCACACTCCACACCGACGGGAGCGTTTCCGTGGCCGACAACGGCCGTGGCATCCCGGTCGGCATGCACCCCACCGAGCGGCGCTCCACCCTCGAGGTCGTCCTCACCGTGCTGCACGCTGGGGCCAAGTTCGGCGGCGGTGGTTACAAGGTCTCGGGCGGCCTGCACGGGGTCGGGATGTCGGTGGTCAACGCCCTCTCGGAGCGCCTCCAGGTCTGGGTGCACCGCGACGGCAAGGAGTACTTCCAGGAGTACGAGCGCGGGGTGCCCCGACAGCCGGTGGCCGTGATCGGTGACAGCGAGCGGCGCGGCACCGTGGTGCGTTTCTGGCCCGACCGGCAGGTCTTCCAGGACACGCGCTTCGACCGCGAGACCATCCTCCACCGCCTCCGCGAGATGGCCTTCCTCAACAAGGGGCTGACGTTGGTCCTGGTCGACGAGCCACTGGGCTACCCGTACACCTTCTACTTCGAGGGTGGCATCCTCTCCTTCGTCCGCTACCTGAACCGCGGCAAGGGTCTGGTCAACCAGGTGCCGTTCTACGTGGATCGCGAGGTGGAGTCCACGCAGATCGAGATCGCCCTGCAGTACAACCAGACCTTCGTCGAGAACGTGCAGTCCTTCGCCAACAACATCCATACCGCGGAGGGCGGCAGCCACCTCACCGGCTTTCGTTCCGCCCTGACCAACGTGCTGAACCGCTACGCACGCAAGGCCGGATTGCTCAAGGACTCGGACCCCAACCTGACCGGCGACGACGTGCGTGAGGGCCTCACGGCCGTGATCAGCGTCAAGCTGCTCGAGCCGCAGTTCGAGGGACAGACCAAGACCAAGCTGGGCAACCCCGAGGTCCAGGGCCAGGTGTCGGCCGTGCTCGGCGACGCCTTCGGTCAGTTCCTGGACGAGAACCCCGGGGAGGGACGGCGCATCGTCGAGAAGGCCCTGACCGCGGCCCGGGCACGAGAGGCGGCGCGCAAGGCGCGTGACTTGGTCCAGCGCAAGTCCTTCCTGGAGAGCTCGACCCTTCCCGGCAAGCTGGCGGACTGCTCGGATCGGGACCCGCGCAACTGCGAGCTGTTCATCGTCGAGGGGGACTCGGCCGGCGGCACCGCCAAGGCGGGCCGGGACCGGCGCACCCAGGCCATCCTCCCCCTGCGCGGCAAGATCCTGAACGTCGAGAAGTCGCGACTCGACCGGGCGCTCACCTCGGAGGAGATCCGCAACCTGGTCACGGCGCTCGGCACCAGCATCGGGGATCGCTTCGAGTACGAGAAGCTGCGCTATCACCGGATCGTGGCCATGACCGACGCCGACGTGGACGGGTCCCACATCCGGACGCTGCTGCTGACCCTGTTCTACCGGTACTTCCCGGTGCTGATCGA
>DASRBU010000072.1:0-16716 GCA_035653475.1 Candidatus Dormiibacterota bacterium
CGTGGGGTGGAGTTCGGCAGCCAGGGGGCGGAGACCGAATCCCTCGACATGTCGACGCGCTTTCGGCGGACCGTGCGCCGGATCAAGACCTGGCACCTGCCCTGAGCGCGGCCGGGTCGCCGGCCACCGGCGCCCGCGGGACCTGCGCCGGCCGGCGCCGGGCGTGGGTGCGCTCGGCCGGCGCCGAGGGGCCGCCGGGCAGGGGTTGTAAGGATTTCGTATCGGCGCCGCCGTCGGTCGCGGCCGCACCCACATCGGTTGGTTGCACCGATGGTGATGTGGGTATGCTCAACTCACATGAGCTGGGCGCCGCCACCATACCCGCCTCCTGGTCCGCCACAGGTCCCTCCCGAGCAGCCACCTCCGGCCGGCTACGACCCCTGGCAGCGGTCGTACGACCCGTACCGGCCGCCGCGCCCGGTGTCCCCTCGCCGGCGAGGGGGTGTACTGGGGGCGCTGCTGGCCGTCCTGGCCGCCGTCGCCGCCTACGGCAAGTACGCGCTCCTCTTCCTGCTGAAGTTCGGGGCCTTCCAGACCCTGCTCTCGTTGCTGATCAGCTTCGGCGCCTACGCCCTGTTCGGCGGTCCCTGGTTCGCGGCCGGCCTCGTGCTCATGATCCTGTGCCACGAGATGGGCCACGTGGTCGAGATCCGGCGCCAGGGCATGAGGGCCTCGGCCCCGCTCTTCATCCCCTTCTTCGGCGCCGCCATCTTCCAGCGGCAGCACCCCACCGACGCCCTGAAGCAGGCGCAGATCGGCATCGCCGGCCCCATCGCCGGCACCTTGGCGGCGACGGCGGCCTTCGTGCTCTACGGGAGCACCCACTGGGTGCCCCTGCTGCTCTGGGCCTACCTGGGCTTCTTCATCAACCTCTTCAACCTGATCCCGATCGGGATGCTGGACGGCGGTTGGATCCTGGCCGTGGTCTCCAAGTGGTTCCAGGTGCTGGGGCTGGCGGCGCTGGTGGTGGCCGTGTTCTGGCTGGGCTTCAGCCCCATCGTGCTGATCATCGCCTTGCTGGCGGTCCCGGCCATGATCGAGCGCTTCCGCAACGACCGCCTGCCCTACTACCGGTCGGTGCCGGTGCCGGCCCGGCTGGCCATGGGTGCGGCCTGGCTCTTCTTGACCGGGTATCTGGGCTTCGCCGTCTTCGAGGCCCATCAGGTCCTGCAGACGCTGGTCGGGTAAACTCGGTCCTCCGGCCGGTCGGGCTCGGTTGCGGCGTCGTCGGAGGCCGGCGCCCACCGTTTGCCATCCCCCGCGCCGGGAAAGAATTGCGGAGTCAGATGAAAGCCAACATCCACCCCACCTTCTACGAGGACGCGGTCGTGACCTGCGGCTGCGGCAACCGCTTCGTCACCGGCTCCACGGTGAGAGAGCTGAAGACCGAGGTCTGCTCCGCCTGCCATCCCTTCTATACCGGGCAGCAACGGATCATCGACACCGGCGGGCAGGTCGAGCGCTTCCGCAAGCGAGCAGCCAGGTCGGGCCGCCGATAGCACCGGTGATGTCCGCCCCCGAGGCGGCGGCCCGGGCCGGGAGCGGGGCCGGCGGCTTCTTCTACGGCGGGCAGGCCGTGCTCGAGGGCGTCATGATGCGCGGCCCGCGCTGCTACGCGGTGGCGGCCCGGCTCCCGGGCAGCGGCCAGATCCGGGTCCTGCGGGGAGAGCTGAGGGCACCGATCTACACCCACCCGCTCTGGCGGCGGCCCTTCCTCAGGGGCCTGGCCGCCCTGGCCGAACAGCTCCACCTCGGGGCCCGGAGCCTGAGCTGGTCGGTGCGCGTGGCCGCCGGCGCCCAGGAGGTGGAGATCGGCAACCGGGAGATCGCCATCTCTCTGGGGGCGGCGCTGGCGTTCAGCGTCGGCCTGTTCTTCGGCCTGCCCTTGCTGGGCGCCAGCCTGGCCGTGCGCGGCCCGGGCTCCTTCGGCTTCGTGGTGATCGAGGGGGTGCTGCGCGTGGCCCTGGTCATGGTCTACCTGCTCCTCGTCGGGCTCCTACCCGACGTCCGCCGGGTCTTCCAGTACCACGGCGCCGAGCACAAGGCGATCAACGCCTTCGAGGTGGGGCTGCCCCTGGACGTGCCCCACGCCCGACTGGCGAGCGTCCTGCATCCCCGCTGCGGCACCGGCTTTTTGCTCGTGGTCCTGGTGGTCAGCGTGCTCGTGTTCAGCCTGGTAGCGGTCGCCCACCCCGACCTGCCCTGGGTGGTGGCGTCCAGGGTGGTGGGCGTGGGGGTGATCGCCAGCCTCAGCTTCGAGTGCATCCGGTTCATGGCCGGGCATCGCCACCACCCGCTGATCCGGATCGCGCTCCTCCCGGTGCTGGCCACGCAGCGGCTCACCACCCGGGAGCCGGACGACGACATGCTCGAGGTGGCGATCATCGCCCTGAACGCGGCCCGCGAAGGTGAGGTCCAGCCCACGATGGAGGCGGCCAGGTGATCGACCGGCTGGAGTCCCTGGTGGCGCGCCACCGCGACCTCCAGGAGGAGATGGCGAAGCCCGAGGTGGTCGCCGACCCGGCGCGGCTGGCCAGGCTGGGCCGCGAGCTGCACGAGCTGGAGGAGCTGGTGCGCGTCTACGATGACTACCGCCGGGCCCAGCGGGAGCTGGAGGAGGCCCGGGAGCTGCTCCGCCAGGAGCGCGACCCCGAGATGCAGGAGTTCCTCAGAGGGGAGCACCACGCCTCCGAGCAGCGGATGCGTGCCCTCGAGGACCGCCTCCGGGTCCTGCTCCTCCCCCGGGACCCGAACGACTCCCGCGACGTGGTGGTGGAGATCCAGGCCGCAGAGGGCGGCCAGGAGGCGGCCCTGTTCGCGGCCGACCTCTTCCGGATGTACTCCCGCTGGGCCGACGCCAAGGGCTGGCGCATCGAGGTGGTCGACCTCCAGGAGACGGGGATCGGGGGTTTCGACCGGATCGAGTTCGAGGTCCAGGGCGAGGGCGCCTACTCGCAGCTCAAGTTCGAGGCCGGTGTCCACCGCGTGCAGCGGGTGCCGGAGACCGAGAGCCAGGGGCGCATCCACACCTCGGCGGCGACGGTGGCGGTGCTGCCCGAGCCGGACGAGGTTGAGGTCGAGCTGCCCGAGAAGGACCTCAAGATCGAGACCTCGACCTCGACCGGGCCGGGGGGGCAGAGCGTGAACACGACCTACTCGGCGGTCCGGATCACCCATCTGCCCACGGGGATGGTGGTCTCCATCCAGGACGAGAAGTCACAGCTCAAGAACCGGGAGAAGGCCCTGCGCGTGCTCCGGGCGCGTCTCTACCAGCGGCGGCTGGCCGAGCAGCAGGCCGAGATCGGCCAGCTGCGCCGGGCCATGGTCCGGAGCGGCAATCGGTCGGAGAAGATCCGGACCTACAACTTCAAGGAGAACCGGGTCACCGACCACCGCATCAACCTGACCCTGTACAAGCTGGACCGCATCCTCTCCGGCGAGCTGGACGAGCTGATCACCCAGCTCGCGGCGGCGGAACGGGAGGCGAGGGGTGCCGGCCTGGGCGGCTGAGCGGTTCGACGGCGGCGGCCCGGCGGGGCGCCGATCGTCCCTGCCGGAGCGCCCGGGCGATCCCCCGGACCGCCGTGGGAAAACGGCTCCCCAGGCGCGGCTGACCCTGCTCGAGGTCCTCCGGCGCGCCACCGATCACCTCGGCAGGCACGGCTCCACCTCACCCCGGCTGGACGCCGAGGTGCTGCTCGCCCACGTGCTCGGGCTGCGCCGCCTCGACCTCTACCTGCAGCACGACCGCCCCCTGGGCGAGGCCGAGCTCGCCCCCTACCGGGACCTGATCGCGCGCCGGGCCAGGGGCGCCCCGGTCGCCTACCTGGTCGGCCGCCGGGAGTTCATGAAGCTGGAGTTCGAGGTCACCCCGGCGGTCCTGGTGCCCAACCCCGACACCGAGGTGCTGGTGGAGCGGGCGGTCTCCTGGGCCCGGGAGCGGGGGCGGCCGGTGCGGGTGGCCGACGTGGGGACGGGGAGCGGCTGCATCGCGATCGCCGTGGCCCACTACCTGCCCGGGGCCACGGTGTGGGCCACGGACGACGATCCGGCGGCGCTGGCGGTGGCGGAGCGAAACGTCCGCGCCCACGGACTGGAGGACCGCGTCCGACTGGCTCGCGGAGACCTGGTCGACCCCCTGCCCGACGGCCTGGACCTGATCTGCGCCAACCTCCCCTACGTGGCCGAGGGGACGGCGCTCCCGCCCGAGGTGCTGGCCCAGCCGGCCCGGGCGCTGTTCGCCGGCGACGGCGGGGCAGCCCTGGTCAACCGTCTCCTGGCCCGGGCGCCGGCCAGGCTGGCCGCCGGGGGAGCGGTGCTGGTCGAGATCGACCCCTCGCTCCGGGACCGCCTCCACCTCCAGCCCTACGTCGGGCATCGCTTCCACCGTGACCTGGCGGGGCGGACGCGGGTGCTGGAAGCGTGGATCGGCTGACGCCCGACGGGGAGGGCCTGGCCCGGGCGGCGCGCCTGCTGCGGGCGGGCGAGGTGGTCGCCTTCCCCACCGACACCGTGTACGGGCTCGCCGCCCTGGCCCGGGACGCCCGGGCCTGCGAGCGCATCTTCGAGATCAAGGGCCGGGAGCGGTCGCGGCAGCTGATCGCGATGGCGGCCGAGCCGCGGGAGCTGGAGTCGCTGGTCGAGGTGACCGACCGCGCTCTCTGGTTCATGCAGCGCTGGTGGCCGGGCCCGCTCACCCTGGTCCTGCCCACCCGCTCCGGCCGTCCCTCCACGCTGGGGGTGCGCATCCCCGATCACCCGGTGGCCCTGGCCCTGCTGCGGGCGGTGGGGGAGCCGCTGGCCACCACCAGCTGCAACCGCTCCGGCGCCCCGCCGGCGCTGACCACCGAAGAGGCGTCGGAGCTGGAGGGCCCGGCGGCGGTGCTCGACGGCGGCCGGGCGCCCGCCGGCCGGGCCTCGACCGTGCTCTCGCTGGTCGGCCCGGAGGCGGAGGTGATCCGCCCGGGCCCCGTGGAGGAGCGCGAGATCGTGGCGCACGAGATGGCCTGGAGATTCCGTCGCCTCGCCGCGGGGGCGCGCGACGCCTCGCCGCTCTACGCCGCCATCGCTGCGGCCGTGGTCGAGCGGCCCGAGGTGCTGGCGCTCGCCCTGGAGGCCCGGCCCGGCCGGCGTCGGCCCGACCTGCTCCTGGCCGCCGTCCACCGCCTGCTGCGGGACGAGCCCGGACACCCGCTGGCGGCCTACTACCCGAGCCTGGGGGGCACCCGGCCCCCGGACGCCGAGGCGGGGCGGTGCTTCTGCGAGTTCGCCCTCGCCCGAGCGGAGCGGGTCCGGGAGCTGATGCGCACCCGACGCCCGATGGCGCACCCGCTCGCGGCCTGCCCGGCCCTGCTCCTGGGCCTGACCCAGCTGGAGCCCCCGCTGGCCCTGGTCGAGCTGGGGGCAGGGGCAGGGCTGCGCCTCAACCTGGACCGCTACGCCTACGACTACGGGAGCGCGGGGCGGGTGGGGCCGGACGGGGCCGAGCCGATCCTGCGTTGCCGGCTGGGCGGGGAGCGCCGGCCGGGGCCGCCGGGGCGTCCACCCGAGATCGGCTGGCGCCTGGGCCTCGACCCCGAGCCCCTCGATCCCCGGGACCCCGAGACGGCGGCCTGGCTGTGGGCGCTGACCTGGCCGGAGCAGGTCGAGTCCCGACGGGCGCTGGAGGCGGCCCTGGACCTCGCCCGCCGCCAGCCGCCGCGGCTGCGGGCCGTCGACTCCCTGGAGGCGCTCCCGACGCTGCTCCGGGAGGTGCCGCCCGGCGCCACCCCGGTGCTGGTGCGGGCCGATCCGTCGCTCCAACCGCCGGAGCGGGACCGGCGCCCCGCTGGCCTCTGCCGCGAGCTGGGCGCCCACGAGCTCTGCCTGGAGCCGGCGCCGGGCGGGGAGGGGGTCGAGAGCCTGCTGAGGCTGGACGGCGAGGTGCTGGCCCGGGCCGACCCCCACGGCGCCTGGGTGGAGTGGCTCGACGGATAGCCCTGCCGCGGCCGCGGGAGATGGTCGGGGGGCCTCGCTCGGCCCCGGGGGGTACGATTCGCCTATGGCCCGCGAGACCATGGTGACGTCGTCGCTGCGCGTCCTGGAGGAGACCGACCCCGCGCTGGCCGAGCTGATCCGCAAGGAGTACCGACGCCAGAGCGAGACCCTGGAGCTGATCCCGTCCGAGAACCTGGCCAGCCCCGCCATCCTGGAGGCCCTGGGCACCCTGCTCACCAACAAATACGCCGAGGGCTACCCGGGGCGCCGCTACTACGGCGGCTGCCAGGTCATGGACGAGATCGAGTCGCTGGCCCAGGAACGAGCACGCCGTCTCTTCGGTGCCGAGTACGTCAACGTCCAGCCCCACTCCGGCAGCCAGGCCAACGCGGCCGTCTACGCGGCCGTGTGCCGGCCAGGCGATCGGGTCATGGGCATGGACCTCGGCGCCGGCGGCCACCTCACCCACGGCAGCCCGGCCAACTTCAGCGGCAAGCTCTACGAGATCCACCCCTACTCGGTGGACCCGGACACGGAGACCATCGACTACGAGGCGCTGCGCCGGCAGGCGGAGCGGGTCCGGCCCCGCATGCTGATGGTCGGCTACTCGGCCTACCCGCGCCTCATCGACTTCGCCCGCATGCGCGAGATCGCCGACTCCGTGGGCGCCGTGATGGTGACCGACATGGCCCACTTCGCCGGCCTGGTGGCGGGCGGGGTCCACCCCTCGCCGGTCCCCGATTCCCACATCGTGACCAGCACCACCCAGAAGACGCTGCGGGGCGCCTGGGGAGGACTGATCCTGGCCGGGGACCTCGAGTGGCAGAAGGCCCTGGACTCGGCGGTCTTCCCCGGCACCCAGGGCGGCCCGCTGATGCACGCCATCGCGGCCAAGGCGGTGTGCTTCGGCGAGGCCCTGAAACCGGAGTTCCGGGACTACGCGCGACGGGTGGTGGAGAACGCCCGGGCCATGGCCGACCGGCTGAAGGAGCGCGGGCTGCGGCTGGTGAGCGGGGGCACCGACAACCACCTCATGCTGGTGGACCTCCGCCCGCTGGGCCTCAGGGGTCGCCCCGTCCAGGAGGCGGCCGACCGGGTGGGGATCACGCTCAACCGCAACGCCGTCCCCTACGATCAGGCCCCTCCCTACAACCCGAGCGGCATTCGTCTCGGCAGCCCGAGCGTGACCACGCGGGGGATGGGGCCGGCCGAGATGCGCGAGATCGCCGACTGCGTGGCCGACCTGCTCCAGGCGCTGGTCGAGCAACGGGAGGCCGTGTTGGACGAGATCCGAGAGCGTACGCTGGATCTCGCCCGGCGCTTCCCGCTACCCTACACCCTCGTCTGAGCGAGCCGCCGGCCGACGCCGGCCGGGGACGTCGGCCTCCCTTGTCGAGTACGAGAAGTGCCAGCTCTCTTCACCTTCTACGATCCCGCCGCCAGCGGCGAAGATTTCTTCAGCGAGCGTTTCCTCCACGAGGTGGAGCACAACGTCGCCCCCGCCGTCTGGCCGACGCTGGTCGCCTTCGCGGTGGTGGCGGCGCTGACCCCGCTGCTGATCCTGGCCGCCCGGCGGACCGGCTTCCTCTCCTATCCCCGCGCGCGCGACATCCACACCCGGCCGGTTCCCTACCTGGGCGGGGTGGGGATGTACCTGGGCTTCGCTGCCGCCTGCCTGGCCTTCCTCCGCGGCGCCCCCAGCGTGCCCGGCCTGCTGGTCCTGGGCGGCCTCACCACTGCCGTGCTGCTGGTCGACGACCGGGTGGGGATGCCGGCCCTGGTGAAGCTGGGGGTCCAGGTGGGGGTGGCGGTGCTCGCCGTCCTGGTCTTCGGGTTCGGCATCCACTTCATCTTCCTGCCCCCCCTGCACGTACGCGATCTCGGGCTCTTCGCGCTGCCGGTGACGGTGGTCTGGATCGTGGGCATGCAGAACACGATCAACCTCCTGGACGGCCTGGACGGGCTGGCGGCGAGCGTGGTCGGGGTCACCGCCCTGGTGCTGCTGATCGCCTCCACCAACCGGCCCGACCAGGCCCACGTGGTGGCCCTGTCCGGCGCCCTGGCCGGGGTCTGTGCCGGGTTCCTGCTCTTCAACTTCCATCCCGCCCGAATCTTCATGGGCGACTCGGGTGCGCACTTCCTGGGCCTGGCCGTGGCCTTGCTGGCCGTGATCGGCGTGGCCAAGATCGCGGTCACCGCCGCCCTGCTGGTGCCGGTGCTGGCCCTGGCCCTGCCCATCGCCGACACCGCGCTGGCGATCGTGCGCCGTCGCCGTCACGGTCAGTCCATCGCCCACGCCGACACCCGGCACCTGCATCACCGGCTCCTGGAGCTGGGGCTCACGCAGCGCGAGATCTGCCTGCTCTTCGCCTGCAGCACGGGCATCCTGGGGGCCGCGGGCCTCACCGTCTTCGGCCACCGTCGCATCCTGGCGGTGGCGATCGTGCTCCTGATCGTGGTGCTCTCCACCGTGCTCGGGGAGCGGCTCCGCGGCTCACGGCGGCGGATTCCGGTCCCCTTCTACCGGGTGGTGCGTCTGCTGCTGGAAGGCCGGGGTCTCCGGTAGACTTCTTCGGGAAATGTCGCCCGCCGGGGAGCGGGGAACCGCGGGCCAGGGACCGTCGGGAGTGGAGCTCCTGGGCCTGGGGTTCCTCCTGGCCATGGCGGTCGTTCTCCCGCTGGTGCTCGGCCTCGCGCTCGACGCGGCGCTGCACCGCGGGCCCCTCTTTTTCTTCGTCGGGTTGATGGTTGGCATCATCGCGGCCTCCGGGGTCGTGTATACGAGGTTCAAACGGTACTGGTGAGCGCCACGAGGACATCCGTGGGCGGCACGGTCGCCGCCTGCGTCGCGGGCGGTCTGGCGGCGGGGATGGGCGGGGCCCTGCTGGGCCACTGGCAGGGAGGGCTGGCCCTCGGTCTGGGCTTGCTGCTCGGCTCGGTGAACGGCCTCCTGGCCCTGCGCGCTCTGGGCGCGGGCGCGGGCTTCGCCGCCACCAGTCTGGGCCGGCTCGCGTTGCTGAGCGCGGCCGGGATCGGCGCCGCCGCCCTGATCGACCTGCGCCTGGCTCCGCTGGTGCTGGTGGGGATCGCGGTCGCCCAGCTGGTGCTGGCCGTGGTCTCCGCGGTGACGATGGTGCGGACGTGACGGTGCTGGCGGCGACCCCCGGCAACCACCCGCTGACCTCGGTCTGCGGCGATCAGTACCTCTCCCTGCTCGTCCTCAAGTTCTACTACTGCGCCTTCACCCTGGACTCGCTGGTCTCCAGCCTGATCGCTGCGGTCATCACCGTCGCCATCGGGCTCCTGGTGGCGGCCAGGGTGCGGTCGGGCGTTCCCGGCAAGCTGCAGATGGTGCTGGAGTTCTTCCTCGGTTACGTCCGGGGGCTGGTCCGGGAGTCGGTGGCCGAGAACGCCGGCTTCATCCTCCCCCTCGCCGCCACGCTGGGCATGTACATCGCCATCGCCAACTGGATCGACTTCTTCCCCCTCGGCTTCTCTCCCCTGATCGAGCCCGCCAACTCCGATTTGAACCAGACCCTGGCCATGGCCGTGCTGGTCTTCCTGCTGGTGCAGGCCTACTCGGTGCGGGTGCTCGGGCTCCGCGGCTACCTGCGCCGCTTCACCAAGCCCTTCGAGCTGAACTGGGTGGTGAGGGCGGCCTTCATCCCCCTCAACGTCATCGAGGAGATCGTGAAGCCAGTCACCCTCTCGCTCCGGCTCTTCGGGAACCTTTTCGCCGGCCTGCTCATGGTCTACCTGCTGACCTTGCTGCCTTTCTTCGTGGCCTGGTTCCCGGTCGCGGCCTGGAAGTTCTTCGACGTCTTCTTCGTGGGCACCATCCAGGCCTTCATCTTCATGCTGCTGACGATCATCTACTTCGGCATGGCGCGCGAGGGTCTGGAGGAGGAGCTCCACGCCCGCGCCGCCGATCGTCACCCGGACGACGCGGCCACGGCCGCGATCACACAGTGATCAGGGAGGACACCGAATGAACCACGCAATCGCCATCGCCGGGGCGCTGATCGGAGCCGGGCTCGCCCTCGGAGGAGGGGCGATCGGCGCGGCCATCGGCGACGGTCTGGCCGGCAACGCCACCATCCAGGGCGTGTCCCGCCAGCCGGAGGCCCAGGGCAGGCTCCAGGTGATCATGTTCTTGATCATCGGCCTGGTGGAGGCGATGTACTTCATCAACCTGGCCCTGGGGTTCTACTTCGTCACCAGCGTCGCCCAGGGGGTTCACTAGGGGTTGATGACGTCGGTGTACCTGGCGGAGGCGGGGCTCCTCGACCTCAGCCTCTCCTTCGTGGCCGAGCTGATCGCCTTCGTGATCATGGTCGGCATCCTGGCCCGGTGGGCCTACGGCCCGGTGATGCGGGCGGCGGAGGCCCGCCAGCGGCGGATCGCCGAGCAGCTGGCGGCCGCCGAGCAGGTCCGGCGCGAGGCCGAGGAGCGGCTGAAGGAGGCCGAGGCCAGGATCCAGGAGGCACGTGGCCAGGCGGCGCAGATCATCGAGGGCGCCAACCGTTCCGGCGAGCAGCTTCGGGCCGAGCTCCGGGCGCGGGCCGACGAGGAGGCCCGACGGATGACCGAGAGCGCGCGGCGGGAGATCGAGGCCGAGCGCCAGCGGGCGGTGGACTCGGTGCGGGCGGAGATCGCGGACCTGGTGGTGGCGGCGACCGAGAAGGTGGTCGGTGAGACGCTGGACGAGCGACGCCACCGGAGCCTGATCGAGCGGGCGATCGCCGAGGTGGGCAAGGCGAAGGCCGATGGTCGGGGCCGCGGCTAGGCGCTACGCGCGGGCCATCTTCGACCTAGCCCAGGCGGAGGACCGGGTCGAGGAGTGGGCCGGCCGCCTGCAGACGGTGCGAGAGCTGCTCTCCATGCCCGAGGTTCGCGAGGTCCTGGCCAACCCCAGCCTGGCCTCGACCCGTCGGCAGGAGCTCGCCGTCTCCCTGCTCGACGAGGCCAGGGTGGGTCGGGAGGGCGTGAACCTGGCCCGGCTCCTGATCGAGGCCAACCGGCTGTCGGCCCTGGACGGCATCGTCGAGGAGTACGGCCGCCTGGCCGACGAGGCGAGCGGCCGGGTGCGGGTGACGGCCACCACCGCCGTGCCCCTGACCCGGGAGGACATGGACCGCCTGGTCGACGACCTCTCCCGCCGGTTGGGCAAGGAAGTGCGGCTGGAGGTGCGGGTGGACCCGGCGATCCTCGGCGGCCTCGTGCTCCAGATCGGCGATCGGGTGCTCGACGCCAGCGTGGCCGCCAGACTACAGCAACTCCGGCGCCGTCTCGGCGGCACCTGACGGATAGCGAGGAACGAGACCCTTGGCAATCAGCTCCAGAGAGATCAGCGAGGTCATCAAGCAGCGTCTGAAGGACTTCGACGCTGAGATGGTGACGGCCAGCGTCGGGCGCGTGGTCAGCGTGGGCGACGGCATCGCCCAGATCTACGGCCTGGCCGACGCCATGGCGGGCGAGCTCCTGCAGTTCCCGGGCGACGTCTACGGCCTGGCCCTGAACCTGGAGGAGGACCAGGTCCGCGCCGTCGTCATGGGGCCCTACGAGCACATCCAGGAGGGCGACGAGGTCCGCACCACCGGCCGGATCGTGGAGGTCCCGGTGGGGCCGGAGCTGCTCGGCCGGACGGTCAACGCGCTGGGCGAGCCCATCGACGGCAAGGGGCCGATCAACGCCACCCGGACCAGCCCGGTGGAGAAGATCGCCCCCGGGGTGATCACCCGCCAGAGCGTGAACCAGCCCGTGCAGACCGGCATCATGGCCATCGACGCCATGATCCCGATCGGCCGGGGGCAGCGCGAGCTGATCATCGGCGACCGCCAGACCGGGAAGACGGCCATCCTGCTGGACACCATCATCAACCAGCGGGGCAAGGACCTCTACTGCATCTACGTGGCCATCGGCCAGAACGCGGCCAACATCGCCCGGGTGCGGGCCGTGCTGGAAGAGCACGGTGCCATGGACTACACGATCATCGTCGCCGCCACCGCCTCCGAGCCGGCGGCCCTGAACTACCTGGCGCCGTACGCCGGCTGCGCCATGGGCGAGTACTTCCGCGACCAGGGGATGGACGCCCTGGTCTGCTACGACGACCTGACCAAGCACGCCTGGGCCTACCGGGAGCTCTCCCTGACCCTGCGCCGCCCGCCCGGCCGGGAGGCGTACCCGGGCGACGTCTTCTACCTGCACTCACGGCTCCTGGAGCGGGCGGCGAAGCTCAACCCGGACCACGGCGGAGGGTCGCTGACGGCGCTGCCCGTGATCGAGACCCAGGCCAACGACGTCTCGGCCTACATCCCCACCAACGTGATCTCGATCACCGACGGGCAGATCTACCTGGAGTCCGACCTCTTCAACGCCGGGCAGCGCCCGGCCATCTCGGTGGGGCTCTCGGTGTCCCGGGTGGGGGGCGACGCCCAGATCACGCCCATGAAGCGGACGGCCGGCCAGATGAAGCTGGAGCTGGCCCAGTACCGCGAGCTGGCGGCCTTCTCCCAGTTCGCCTCCGACCTCGACCCGGCCACCCGGCGTCAGCTGGAGCGTGGCCAGCGCCTGACCGAGCTGCTGAAGCAGGATCAGTTCCAGCCCGTACACGTCGGGGTCCAGGTGTGCACGATCTACGCCGGCACCCGCGGCTTCCTGGACCGGATCCCGCCCGACCGGATCAAGGACTGGAAGGATGCCTTCGCCCGCTTCCTCGGCGCGGAGCGCAAGGCGCTGGTCGACGGCATCGAGACCGACCGGCGGTGGGACGCCGAGGTGGAGGGCCAGGTGCGGGAGGCGATCGAGGCCTTCAACCGTCAGTACGGAGTGGGGACGTAGGCGTTGCCCTCGCTGCGTGACGTCCGGCGCCGGATCCGGAGCGTCCAGAACACCCAGAAGATCACCAAGGCCATGCAGGTGGTCTCGGCCACCAAGATGCGCCGCGCCCAGCAGGCGGTGCAGGCGACGCGGCCCTACGCCGAGAAGATGGTGGAGGTGCTCCAGACCACCTCCCGGCTCGCCACCGAGTACCGGCATCCCTACCTGGAGCGCCGGGAGGGCGACCGCGCCCTGATGGTCCTGATCACGGCGGACAAGGGGCTGTGCGGGGCGCTCAACGCCAACATGCTGCGCACCGCCACCCGCTACGCGACCGAGCGACACCGGGGTCGCGTCCGCTACGTGACCATCGGTCGCAAGGGACGGGACCTGCTCGCCCGCCTGGGCCGCGAGGTCGTGGCCGAGGTCAGCAACCTCCGCGACCGCCCCGGCATCGGCGCCATCCTCCCCGCCGTCCGGGCGGCGCTGGACGAGTACGACCAGGGCCGGGCCGACCTCGTCCTGCTCGCCTACACCCGATGGGTGAGCACGCTCCGGCAGGAGCCGGTGATCCGGACCCTGGTCCCGATCGAGATCCCGCCCGGCGAGGGGCGGCGGCCCGGCGACTACCTCTACGAGCCGGAGCCGGAGGCAGTGCTGGACGAGCTGCTCCCGCGCTACGTGGAGACCCAGGTCTACCAGGCCGTGCTGGAGAACCAGGCCAGCGAGCACTCGGCCCGGATGATCGCCATGCAGAACGCCACCAACGCGGCCGGGGACATGATCCGGTCGCTGACCCTGACGGCCAACAAGGTCCGGCAGGCGACCATCACCACGGAGCTGATGGAGATCGTGAGCGGAGCGGAGGCCCTGCGGGGCGCCGCGCGCTGAGGAGGCAGGAGTCGTCGATGGCGGACGTGCTGGAGAAGGACACCAGAGGGACGGCGGCCGGCGCCGCCGGTCGGGTCAGCCAGGTGATCGGGGCGGTGGTCGACGTGGAGTTCCCGCCCGGAGCCCTGCCCAGCGTCTACGATGCCCTCGAGGTCACCACGCGCGACGGGCGGACGGTGGTCCTGGAGGTCCAGCTGGAGCTGGGGGACAACGCCGTGCGCTGCGTGGCCATGGACTCCACCGACGGCTTCCGGCGCGGGGACCCGGTGCGGGCGACGGGCCGGCCGATCGAGGTGCCGGTAGGGGTGGAGACCCTGGGCCGGATGTTCAACGTCATCGGCCAGGCCATCGACGAGGAGCCGACCCCGGAGGGGATCGAGCGTTGGCCCATCCACCGTCCCGCCCCTCCCATCGAGGAGCAGCAGGTGGAGGTCGAGATCCTGGAGACCGGGATCAAGGTCATCGACCTCATCTGCACCTTCGTCAAGGGCTCCAAGATCGGCCTCTTCGGCGGTGCCGGGGTGGGCAAGACGGTGCTGGTCCAGGAGCTGATCCGGAACATCGCCCACGAGCACCAGGGCCGTTCGGTCTTCGCCGGGGTGGGCGAGCGGACCCGCGAGGGCAACGACATGTACCGGGAGATGCGCGACGCGGGCGTGCTCGACAAGACCACGCTCGTGTTCGGTCAGATGAACGAGCCCCCCGGGGCCCGGGCCCGGGTGGCGCTGAGCGGCCTGACCATGGCCGAATACTTCCGCGACACCGAGGGCGCGGACGTGCTCATGTTCATCGACAACATCTTCCGGTACATGCTGGCCGGCTCCGAGGTCTCGGCGTTGCTGGGCCGGATGCCCTCCAACGTCGGCTACCAGCCCACGCTGGCCACCGAGATGGGGGCGCTCCAGGAGCGGATCACCTCCACCCGGCGGGGCTCGATCACCTCGGTCCAGGCCATCTACGTGCCCGCCGACGACTTCACCGACCCCGCCATCCAGACCACCTTCGCCCACCTGGGCGCCATCGTCACCTTGAGCCGGTCGCTGACGGACATCGGCATCTACCCTGCCGTCGATCCGCTGGAGTCGACCTCTCGCTTCCTGGAGCCGCGCGTGGTGGGGCGCGACCACTACGAGGCCGCCCAGGGCGTGAAGCGCACCATGCAGCGTTACAAGGAGCTGCAGGACATCATCGCCATCCTCGGCATCGAGGAGCTGTCGGAGGACGACAAGCTGACCGTGGCCCGGGCGCGCAAGCTCCAGCGCTTCCTGGCTCAGCCCATGTTCGTGGCCGAGCGCTTCACCGGCAAGGAGGGCCGCTTCGTGCCGGTGAAGGAGACGGTGCGCAGCGTCCTGGAGATCCTCGAGGGTCGGCATGACGACCTGCCCGAGCAGGCCTTCTACATGGTCGGCACGGTCGAGGAGGCGCGCGAGCAGGGCGAGCGCATGCGCCGCGAGCAGGAGGGGTAAGGCGGAGCGGTGGGCGTCCAGCTGCGCGTGGTCAGCGTCGAGCGCTCGCTCTTCGAGGGCGAGGTCGACGGCCAGGGCCGTCCCTTCCTGGTCGCGCAGGGGGCGGAGGGGGAGCTGGGGATCCTGCCTCGCCACGCCCCCCTGCTCACCACCCTCCGTCCCGGCCCGCTGCTGATCCGCAACGGCCAGGAGGAGGTCACGCTGTTCGTCGGAGGCGGGTTCTTGGAGGTGCTGCCGGACCGGGTCACGGTCCTGGCCGACGTGGCCGAGCGCGCCGAGGAGATCAGCGAGGAGGCGGCCGACGAGGCCCGCCGCCGGGCTCAGGAGCGTCTGGCCGGTGTGGTCTCTCCCGAGGAGCAGCAGGAGCTGCTGCGCGCGCTGGCGGTGGCCGAGGCCAGGTTGCGCCTGGCCCGCGTGCGCAGGGGGCGGCCCGGCGGCACCTAGCCCGGCCGGCGGGTGGCGCCGGAGACGCAGCGTGGGATCGGGTCGGCCCGAGGCTCCCGATCCGGCCAGCAGACGGTCGGGGGCGGCGTCTAAGCTTTCGGGCGATGTCCGCGCCGCCATCCGACGAGATCCTCTACGTCACCGGCGGCCGTCCGCTTCGGGGCAGGGTGCGAGTCGGCGGCTCCAAGAACGCCTCGCTGCCGCTCATGGCCGCCTCGCTCCTGACCGCGGAGCCGGTGGTGTTGCGCAACGTCGCCCGGGTGGCGGACACCGAGGTCATGGCCCGGATCCTGGGCGAGCTGGGGGTGGCGGTGGAGCCCTGGAGCGGTGGCCTGCGGCTCTGGGCGCGGGAGGTGGCGAGCGAGGTTCCGGACCACCTGGCCCGCCGGATGCGGGCCTCGGTGGTCCTGCTCGGTCCCCTGCTCACCCGGGCGGGCGCCGCGCGGCTGCCGAAGCCGGGCGGCGACAAGATCGGCGCCCGTCGGGTGGAGCAGCACCTCCGGGGCCTCCGGGCCATGGGGGCCGAGATCACGGAGACGGCGACCGAGTTCATCGCCCGGGCCCCGCAGGGGCTGCACGGCGCCCGGGTGGTGCTCGACCTGCCCACCGTGACCGGCACCGAGAACCTGGTCATGGCCGCTGCCCTGGCCCGTGGTCGCACCGAGATCACCAACGCCGCCCGTGAGCCCCATGTCCAGGATCTCTGCCGGCTGCTGACCGCCATGGGGGGCCGCATCCGGGGGGCGGGGACGGACGAGATCGTGGTCGAGGGGGTGGACCGGCTGCGCGGCGTCGAGCATCGCGTCATCCCGGACTACCTCGAGGCCGGGACCTACGCCATCGCCGCCGCGGCCGCCGGGGGGGACGTGGTCCTGGAGGAGGGGCCGGCCCAGGATCTGCCCTCGGTGCTGCTGAAGCTCCAGGAGGCGGGGGCGACGGTCGAGGCGGAGGGCGGGTCCATCCGGGTCCGGCGTGATCCGACGCGGCCGCTTCGGGCCGTGGACATGTGCACCTACGCCCATCCCGGCTTCCCGACCGACCTCCAGCCTCAGTACCTGGCGCTGATGACCCAGGCGGAGGGGACCACGATCATCTCCGAGTACCTGCACGACAACCGCTT
>DASRBU010000073.1:0-2242 GCA_035653475.1 Candidatus Dormiibacterota bacterium
GCCGAGCCAGGCCGCGGTCCCGTCGGCGAAGACCACCTCCACGCCCAGCACGTGGTTGGTGGTGACGCCGTAGTAGAGGCAGTGCGGGCCGCCCGAGTTCTCGGCCGCGTTCCCGCCGATGGTGCAGGCCTTCTGGGAGGAAGGATCGGGGGCGTAGAAGAGGCCGTGCCGTGCCGCCGCCTGCTGCAGGTCGGCGTTCACCACCCCGGGCTCCACGATCGCGGTCCGCGTCACGGGGTCGATCTCGACGATGCGCCGCATGCGGCTGAGCTGGAGGGCGATGCCGCCCTTGAGGGTCACGGCTCCCCCGGACAGGCCGGTGCCCGCCCCCCGGGGCACGACCGGGATGCCATGGCCGGCTGCCAGCCGAACCACCGCCACCACCTGCTCGCGCGTGGCGGGGAGCACGACCGCGTCCGGCACCGCTCCCTCGATGGAGCCGTCGCGCTCGAAGATCCGGAGGTCGTGGGGGTCGTGAACGACGTAGGTCTCACCCACGATCCGGACCAGCTCCGCGATGACGGAGGCCGGGAGTCCCATCAGGCGCCGGTCCCGGCTCCTCCGTCCCGGCCCCCGGGGACCGGGCGCCAGCGCGCCGGCGGGGCGGGCCGCGCGGGCCCGGGGAACCGCCGCGGGCGAACCGTGCGAAGGGAGGCGCCCATCACCCCACGTGATCATACCGGCCTCACCAGCGCGGGCCGTCGCCTATCGCCTTATAGAAATTTCAAATGGATCGCACTATTCTCATTGACTCTTTTGGAGATGACTGGTCCAATAAGGATGGACATGGACGCGGTGATCTACTGCCGGAGCGTCGATCGGGAGTCCGAGGTGCTCCGGGAGCACCTGGAGGACCTGGGGATCGACGCCAGGATGCGAAACGTGGACGCGGACCCCAGCGCGCTGCGGGAGTGGGAACGCCTCGACGGCGAGGTCACACCCCTGCTGGTCCTGGACCGCCGGTCGATCGTGCGCGGTCTGGACCGGACGCGCGTGGACCAGTTGGTGGGCTGGATCGGCTGCTGACGGGGCGCATCGCCCGGGGGTCTGGCAGGGCCTGAGGCCCGGCGGAGCGGTGCCCGGCCGGCGGCCGGGCGCCCGACCCCGGGCCGGCCTCGGGGGCGCGGGTGGGTCCCCGGCACTACACTCGGGATGTGGACTCCCGAGCACGTGTCGAAGCCGCCCTGGCCGGCGGCGAGGCGGACCGGCCGCCGGTGGGGGCCTGGGGGCACACCCACGTCGAGGAGTGGTCCTCGGAGCGGCTGGCAGAGGTGACGGTGGAGCGGGCGCGCCGCTTCGGCTGGGACTTCGTCAAATTTCAGCCCCGGGCCACCTTCTTCGCCGAGGCCTTCGGAGCCCGGTTCCGGCCTTCGGGCGACCCCCTGGTGGCCCCGGTGGCCGAGTCGGAGCCGGTTCCCGACCTGGATTCGTGGCGGGGCCTCGCCCTGGTCGATGCCGGGGTGATGCGGGAGCAGGCCCGTTCCCTGGGCCTGGCCGCGGAGCGGCTCGGGGATCGGGTCCCCGTGCTGCAGACGGTCTTCTCGCCCATCTCGGTGGCCGCCTACCTGGTCGGCCGTGACCGGGAGCGGCTGGCGGGGGAGCTGCGCGACCACCCGGAGGTGCTGGTGCCGGCGCTGGAGCGGATCGCCGAGGCCCTGGTCGGCTTCTGCCACGACTCGGTCGAGGCCGGGGCCGCCGGCGTCTTCTACGCCGTCTCCGGCTTCGCCACCCCGGACCTGCTGCCCTACGACCTCTACGAGCGGTGGCTCCTGCCCCTGGATCGGCGGGTGCTGGGGTCGCTGCCGGCCGGCGCCTGGTTCAACGTCCTGCACCTGTGCGGCCCGCGCCAGTACTTCGAGCTGGCCGGGCGGCTGCCGGTGCAGGCGGTCAGCTACTCCATCCACGAGGAGGGCAATCCCCCGCTGGCCGAGGTGCGCCGCCTGACCGGCCGGGCGGTGATGGGCGGGGTGGAGCAGCGTCACCTGCTGGTCGATGGGCCCCGGGAGGAGATCGCGCGTCAGGTGCGCGAGGCGGTGGCCTCGACCGGGGGACGCGGCCTGCTGGTCGCCCCCGGATGCTCGGTGCCGCCGGCGGCGCCGGCCGCCAACCTGGAGGCGATGGCGGAGGCGGTGGCGGCGTGAGCGGCTCCGGTCCGGTTCGTCACCTGGCCGAGATCGTGCTCTGGGTTCGGGACATGGACCGGGCCCTGGCCTTCTACCGCGACCTCTTCGGGCTCGAGGTC
>DASRBU010000074.1:0-8107 GCA_035653475.1 Candidatus Dormiibacterota bacterium
CTGGCGGTCGCCATCCGTTGTGGCCTGCTCTGGGAGGACGGGGCCCGGCTCTACGCCGGGGCCGGGATCATGCCCGACTCGGACCCGGAGTCGGAGCTGGAGGAGACCCGGATGAAGCTCCAGGCCCTGCTCGGCGCCCTCGGCCCCGCTCCGCGCCCCCTCCCGGGCGGCCCCCGACCGTAGGGGGTCCCCACGAAGTCTCAACGACTTCGTGGGGTGCCCCGTAGCCCGGCCCCGGTCCGGCCCCGGGCGGTCCCTACCGCGCCCGGCGCCGCTCCCCCAATGCCCGCCCGGGGCGCTCCCTCCCGATCCGGGCGGCGCCGCCTCCGCCGCCAGGTGCCGGGCCCCGGACACCACCTCGGCCGGCGCCGCCGGCGCCGGCCCTCTGGCCGCGGCAGCCGGAGGAGCGTCCCGGCGCCCGCTTCCGCCATCGCTCGACCGCGGCCGGACCTGGTCCGGGCGGTGCCGGGGTCCCGGAGCACGCGGGCGGGGAGGCCCTCGATGAGCGGGCCGAGCGCCAGCTGCTGGGTGCCGACGTAGGGGGAACCGGCGGCCTCGGCCTGCTGGACCAGGACCAAACACCCTCTTGGTCCGGTCGCCGAAGCGTTCGAACGGATAGCGGCCGGAATCTCGTCGTCGGGTGGGTGGAGCCGGTGGCGGCGGTCGCGCTCCTCGGGGTCCCCACGAAGTCTCAAGGACTTCGCGGGGGCCCCGCCTCGCCGGGTCGGCCTTCCTCCACCTGCGCGCCCGGTCCGGGGCTCGGTACGGCCCCCCGGCCCGATCGCCCCTCAACCCGCGCCCGGGCCAGGACCCGGGCCCAGGCCCAGCTCGGCCGCCACCGCCGCCCAGCACTGGCGGTGGGCCAGGGCGCTGGCCCCGCGGTCGAACCGGACCGAGACCAGGGTGGTCTCGGGGGCGGCCAGCGCCGTGGCCAGGGCCCGGGTGAGGCCGTCCACGGCGTCCACCTCCACGAAGCCCAGGCCGTAGAGACGGGCCACGTCCTCCAGACGCAGGCCGAGCGGGGTCGCGAACAGCTCCTCGAAGACGTCCGGGTGGTCGACCTGGGGAAGGTGATGGAAGATGCCCCCGCCGTCGTTGTCGAGCACCACCAGCGTCGCCCGCAGGCGGTGGCGACGGACGGCCCAGAGCCCGTTCATGTCGTGGTAGAGGCTGAGATCGCCCAGGAGCAGGGCGGTGGTCGAGTCGGGCGAGGCCGCCGCTGCACCCAGGCCGGTGGAGACCAGGCCGTCGATCCCGCTCGCCCCCCGATTGGCGAGGAAGCGCTGATCGGGGCCACCGGCCGGCCAGAAGGTCTCCAGGTCGCGGACCGGCAGGCTGGACCCGACCACCAGGGTGGCGTGGTCCGGGAGCAGCCCGGCCAGGGCCCGGACCACGTGCGCCTCGAACAGCGGCAGCTGGGCGAGGCGGCGCTCCAGGGCGACGGCCGCCCTCTCCCCCGCCTCCTGCCACTCCCGCCGCCAGCCGCCGGGGGCGCCGTCGAGACGCTCGGCCACCGCGGTCAGCAGCGCCTCGGGGTCGCACCTGATCACCTCCTGGGCGAGGTGGTCGGGATCGCGCCAGCCGCCCTCGGGGTCGACCACCAGGCTGGGCGTCGCCTCCGCCGCCAGGAGCTGGCCGAGCGCCTTCGAGGTGGGGACCGCGCCCAGCCGCAGGACCAGGTCGGGCCGGTGGGCGGCCGCCCACTCGCCCACCCGGAGCAGGGCGTCGTAGGTCGCGACCAGGCCCGGCATCCCCTGCCGCCGCAGGTGGGAGGTCGGCTCCGCCAGCAGCGGCGCGTCGATCCGGGAGAGCAGCGTGGCGAGGGCGCCGGCCAGGTCTCCGTCGGCGGCCAGCTCACCGGCCACGACCAGGGGACGCCGGGCCCGGCCCAGGGCCCGGGCCACCCGCCCCACCGCCTCGGCCGAGGGCAGCGGTCGGCCGCGCTCCAGCCGCGTCGGCTCCCGATCCGCCGGGACCGGGGCCACGACCACCCCCGCCGCCGGGGTCAGGGGCTCCCGGAAAGGGAGGTTGAGGTGGACCGGGCCGGCCGGCGGGCCCAGGGTCTCGGCCAGGGCCCGGGCGGCCAGCTGCCGCCAGCGCCGGGCGGCCCCGGGGAGGTCGTCGGGCGGCCCCGGGTCGAAGAACCATCGCACCGCGGTCCCGTAGAGGCGGGTCTGGTCGATGGCCTGGTTGGCCCCCACCTCCCGCAGCTCCGGAGGACGGTCCGCGGTCAACACCAGCAAGGGGACGCCGGCGTGGTGGGCCTCCACCACCGCCGGGTGGAACTCGGCCGCCGCCGTCCCCGAGGTGCAGAGCAGCGCCACCGGACGCCGGCCGCGTCTGGCCATGCCCAGGGCGAAGAAGGCGGCCGAGCGCTCGTCGACGTGGACCCAGACCCGCACCCCGGGGTGGCGGGCGAAGGCCATGGCCAGGGGGGCGGAGCGGGAGCCGGGGGCCAGGCACACCGCCGCCAGACCGCAGCGGGCCAGCTCGTCGACGAAGCCCGCGACCAGGGCGTGCGCTACGGTTCCCTCAGCCATGGAGACCGTCACCTGCCTGCACGGGTTCAGCCAGTTCGGAGAGAGCTGGGAGGAGGTGACCTCGCTGGTGGGAGGCGACCGCCGCTGGCTCGCGCCCGACCTGGAGGCCCACACCCCCGCCGGGGCGGTGGCGGAGGTGGTGGGACTCTGGGACGGGCTCGGCATCGCCACCTCCCATCTGGTCGGCTACTCCCAGGGCGGCCGCGTGGCCCTGCTCACTGCCCTCGCCCACCCGGAGCGGGTGAGGAGCCTGGTCGTGATCGGCGCCCACGCCGGTCTGGAGGGGGAGGAACGGAGGCGCCGCCGGGCCGAGGACCTGGCCCTGGCCGACCGGATCGAGCGAGAGGGGATCGACTGGTTCGCCGCCTACTGGGCCTCCCGTCCCCTGTTCGTCGGCCTGGCCCGCCGGGGACCGGCCTTCCTGGCCCGCCTGGACGCCATGCGCCGCCGCAACCGGCCGGCCCACCTGGCCGCCTGCCTGCGCGGGCTGGGGGCGGGGGCGACGCCGCCCTTCTGGGACCGGCTGGGGGAGATCCGCTGCCCGACCCTGGTGGTGGCCGGGGCCGAGGACGGGCGCTACCTGGCCTTCGCCCAGCGCCTGTGCGAGGCCATCCCCGCCGCCGGGCTGGCGGTGGTCCCGAGGGCCGGCCACGCCGTCCACCTGGAGCGGCCGGAGGCCTTCGCCGCCCTCCTGGCCGAGCACCTCGCCGCCCATTGCCGCCCGGCCTGACCCGCCTGTCACAGCACCAACCCCAGCGCCCAGAGCAGGGACCACCAGATCTCGAGCCGGGCCCCGCGCCCCAGCGCCGCCACCAGGACCTCGGGCCGGGTCGAGCCCGAGGCCCGGACCACGGCCAGAGCGAGGGGGGCGACGAGCAGCGAGAGGGCGGCGCTGGCCGGCGCCCAGCCGACCGCCACCGAGGCCGCGGTGGTCAGCAGCGTCGCCCCGTAGAGACCGGCGATCAGGGCTCGGGCCCCGCCCCGGCCCAGCCGGACGGCCAGCGTGCGCTTGCCGGCCTCGGCGTCGGTGTCCAGGTCGCGCAGGTTGTTCAGGCCCAGGACGGCGCAGGCCATGAACCCCGTGCAGGCCCCGGCCGCCCAGGCCGCCGGCGGTGTCCGCAGCTCCTGCACGTAGGTGGTGGCGACGGTGGCGAAGAGCCCGAAGAAGGCGAAGACGAAGAGCTCCCCCAGACCCCGGTAGCCGTAGGGCCAGGGACCGCCGGTGTAGGTCCAGCCGGCCGCGACGGCCAGCGCCCCCAGCGGCAGCAGCCGCCAGTCGGTGGCCAGGGAGAGGGCCAGGCCGGCGGCGGCGGCCAGGCCGAAGGCGGCCAGCGCCGCCGCCTTCACCTGCCCTGGGGGGACCAGGCCCGACGAGGCGGCCCGCAGGGGCCCCCGCCGGCGGCGGTCGGCGCCGCGCACGTGGTCGGAGTAGTCGTTGGCGTAGTTGACCCCCACCTGCATGGCCAGGGCCACCAGCAGGGCGGTCAGCGCCGCCCAGGAGCGGCTGCGGCCGTCGTGGACGGCCACCGCCGTCCCGGCCAGCACCGGGGACACGGAGGCGGCCAGGGTGGCGGGCCGAGTGGCCAGCCACCAGATCCGGAGCCGCCCGGGCCGGTCCCCGGCTCGGCCCGCGGCCCCCGGCGGCGCCGGCTCGGAGGCCACGCGGCGCCTCAGGGGCGCCGGGGGAAACGGGAGAAGTCGGGCTTCCGCTTCTGCACGAAGGCGTCCCGGCCCTCCTGGGCCTCCTCGGTCATGTAGAAGAGCATGGTGGCGTCCCCGGCCAGCTGCATCAGCCCGGCCAGGCCGTCGTCGGCGGCGTTCATGCCCGCCTTGATCATGCGCAGCGCGGTGGGGCTGTGCTGGAGCATCCGCCGGCAGACGGCGACCGTCTCCTCCTCCAGCCGGTCGAGCGGGACCACACGGTTGACCAGCCCCATTCGCAGCGCCTCGTGGGCGTCGTACTGCTCGCAGAGGAACCAGATCTCCCTCGCTCGCTTCTGACCCACGATCCGGGCGAGGAGGCCGGAGCCGTAGCCGGCGTCGAAGCTCCCCACTCGTGGCCCGGCCTGGCCGAAGCGGGCGTTCTCGGCCGCGATGGTGAGATCGCAGACCACGTGCAGGACGTGGCCGCCGCCGATGGCGTAGCCGGCCACCATGGCCACCACCGGCTTGGGCGTGCGCCGGATCTGGATGTGCAGGTCGAGCACGTTGAGCCGGCCCACGCCGTGCTCGTCCAGGTAGCCGTCCTCGCCCCGCACCCGCTGGTCACCGCCGGTGCAGAACGCCTCGGTCCCGGCCCCGGTCAGGATGATCACCCCCACCTCGGGGTCGTTGCGGGCCACGTCGAAGGCACGGCTGAGCTCGAACAGGGTTCGGGGCCGGAAGGCGTTGAGCACGTGTGGACGGTTGATCGTGATCTTCGCGATCCCGTCCATGGTGTCGTACCAGATGTCCTCGTAGTCGCCGCTGCGCACCCAACCGTTCAAGTCATCACTCCTAGAGCATTTACTAGTATGGTCTCAGAGCATGGTAGTCGATCCGCTCCGAGAGCTGGCCGCCCGGCACGGTCCCCGCCGGGCGTTGATCGACCGCACGGCGGGGTTCTGGGTGAGCTGGTCCGCGCTCGACGACCTGGCCCAGACCTGGGCCCGGCGTCTGGAGCGGGAGGGCGTCTGCGGCGGCCAGCGGGTGGCGGTGGTCGAGCCGGCCGGGGTGCGCTTCGCCGCCCTCCTCCACGCCTGCCTGCGCCTGGGCGCGGCCATGGTCCCCATCTCCCCTCGGGCTCCCGGCGCGGAGCTGGAGCGCATCCTGGCCGACTGCCGGCCCCGCCTCCTGATCCGGGAGGGCGAGGTCGAGCCCCTGCCCGACCCCGCCTCCGGGCCCGAGGGCGACGCCTGCGTGCTCTACACCTCCGGGACCACCGGGCCGCCCAAGGGGGTGCGGCTCACCCTGGCCAACCTGGTGGCCTCGGCCCGCGGCTGCGCCCAGGTGCTGGAGGCGGGCGAACGCGACCGGTGGCTGCTCATGCTCTCGCCCCATCACGTGGGCGGCTTCGCCATGTTCCTGCGCAGCGTGGTCTGCGATCAGGCCCTGGTCACCCTGGCCCGCTTCGAGGAGCGGGCGGTGCTGGAGGCCATCGCCGCCACCCGGCCCACCCTGACCTCGGTGGTGCCGGTGATGCTGGAGCGCCTGATCGCGGCCGGAGGTGCGGAGGCGCTGCGCGGTCTGCGGGCGATCCTGGTCGGAGGCGCCCCGGCCACCCCGGAGCAGACCCGCCGCTGGTGCGACCTGGGCCTGAAGGTCTGCCCCACCTACGGCCTGACCGAGACCGCCTCCCAGGTGGCGCTGGTGCCGCCGGGGCGGGCGCGCGAGCTGGGAGGGACGGCGGGCGTGGTCTGCCCGCACGCCCGGATCGAGGTGGAGGAGGGGGAGATCGTGGTCGGCGGTCCCTGCCTCTCGCCGGGGTACGTCAACCCCGCCCTGAGACCCGCCCCCGAGGGGGGACGGTTCCGGACCGGCGACCTGGGCCGGCTGCGCCCGGACGGCTGCCTGGAGGTGCTGGGCCGCCGCGACGACGTGATCATCACCGGAGGTGAGAACGTGCACCCGGAGGAGGTCGAGGCCGTGCTCCGGGCCCATCCGGCGGTGGCCGACGTCGCGGTGGCGGGCCGGCCCGACCCCGTCTGGGGCCAGGTGGTGACGGCCTGGGTGGTGGCCGACGGCGTGGCCCCGGCCGAGCTGGAGGCGTGGTGTCGGGCCCGCCTGTCCCCCTTCAAGGTGCCGCGCCGCTGGCGGTTCGTCGAGCGCCTCCCCCGCAGCGAGGGCGGCAAGCTCCTGCGGCGGGCGCTGGCCTGACCGCGGCCGGGGCCGGAGCGGACCTCAGCGCGAGTAGGGGAGCCAGACCGTGCCCGAGCGCCCGCCGCTCACCGCCCCGACCTGCACCCAGCACACGCCGCCGCAGGCCCCGCCGGGTAGCACCTCTCCCCTGCTCCCGGAGCCCGGCTGGCTCAGCACCCGGTCGGGCGCGCTCACCCGGAGGTCGATGGGGTCCGTGAACCCCGGCGCCCGCACCAGGTCCACGCACAGGGGCTGGCCGGGCCGGAGCCGGGGCGGCGGGCCGGCGGGGAGCAGGAGGAACGAGGCGACCACGGCCACCACCCGCCCCTGCTGCAGGTCGCCGACGATGGGATTGCCGGCGCCGTCCAGGGTCAGGCCCTGAGGCTCCCGGAACCCGGTGACCAGGTCCCGGGCAGCCCCGTCCGAGATCTGGACCAGCACCCCCCGCGAGATCCCGATCGCGTACACGGCGCCGCCGGGGGCGGCCGCCACATCGTCCACCAGTCCGATCCCGGAGGCCAGGACCGTGCGGCCGCCATCCGGGGTCAGGCGCTGGACGCGGCCGGCGTTCTCGTCGGCGACCAGGACCGAGCCGTCGGGCATGGGCCAGGCGCCGGTGGGGCGCAGGAAGCTGCCCACGGCCCGTTCCACCCGCCCGTCGGGGCCGACGAAGAGCAGCCGGCCCCGGGCGCTGTCGGGGACCAGCAACCGGCTGCCGTCGCTCGCGATCCCATCCACCCCCTCGACCCCGGGCACGGGCTGGAGCTGGACCACGGGTGTGACCGTGCCGTCGGCCGCGACCCTGACCACCCGGTCGTGGAGCTGGTCGGCCGCGTACAGGTCGCCGCCGAGCCGGGCCAGGCCCTCCACCTCCGGCACCTGGCCGGGCAGCAGCCGCGGTCCCCCCCGGTCGCCCAGGACCGCGATCCGTCCGGCGCGGTACTCGCCCACCAGCAGCAGGCCCCCATCCCAGAGCAAGTCGTCGGGCTGGTCCAGCCCGGAGGCGAGCGTGACCAGGGGCAGCGGGGAGGCGAGCCCGGGGGCGGACGCCGGCGTCTGCGCCGGGGCGCAGGCCATCGGGGTGGGAGCGCCGCGGACCGGGGTCGCCACCGGCGACGGGTGCCCGGCGCCGCCGGAGCAGGCCGTCAGGAGCGCCGCCGCCAGGGCCGCGAGCGTCGGCCTCACCAGGTGAGGTGTACCGCAACCGACGGCAACGGGGCGCGGCCCGGTTGGTACCCGCGATCGCCAGGAGCAATATATGTGCCTGGAGCCGATCCATGGATAGCGGGAGTCTCGATGCCGCCGGTCACGGTCCCTCGCCCGCGCCCGGGACGACCGCGGGCCGCGGCGAACCCTCGCCGGCCGTCACCCCGTCCCCCTCACCGCGCCCCTGCGACCGCCGACGGCGGGGCGGCGGGGTCGGGTCCGGAGCCAGGTCCCGGACCGGCGGCCACCCGGGACGCCCGGCGCCGCCCACGGGGCGGCCGAGCCGAGCGGGGACGGGGCCGCGGCCGGGGCGGCCCCCGGCCCGCGGTTCCAGGACACCGGCCACAGCCGTCGAGGTAGAGGAGGTGCGGTGGTGCTCACGAAGATGGCGTTCTTCGGGCTGGGCTACCTGCTCGGCAGCAGGGCAGGGCGGGAGCGGTACGAGGAGATGGTGAGGGCGGCCAGGGACTTCTTGCAGGGAGAGGAGGTCGCCACCGCCGTCGGCTTCGTGCGCGGGATGCTGT
>DASRBU010000075.1:0-3316 GCA_035653475.1 Candidatus Dormiibacterota bacterium
TCCCGTCGCTCCCCGGTCGAGGATCGGTTCATGGCCAGCTCGCGCTGAGATGAGGGAGTTCCGGCTCCAGGACCACACCGCGCTGGTGACCGGGGCCAGCCGCGGCATCGGCCGCGCCGCCGCCCTCGCCCTGGCCCGGGCGGGCGCCGACGTGGCCGGGGTGGCCAGAAGCGCGGCCGGGCTGGAGGCGCTGGGCCGGGAGGTGGAGGCCACCGGACGCCGGTTCCTCCCCCTCGGCGCCGATCTGCTCGAGCCCGGGGCGCCGGAGCGGGTGGCGGAGCGGGCCTGGGCCTGGCGGGGCCGGGTCGACGTGCTCGTCAACGCGGCCGGCGTCATCGTGCGCTCGGAGGTGCCGGAGGTGACCCCCCAGGAGTGGGACCTGCAGTTCGGCCTCAACGTCCGTGCCGCCTTCTTCCTCACCCAGGCCCTGGGCCGGCGGATGCTGGAGAGGGGCGGGTCCGTGGTCAACGTGACCTCGGTGGCGGCCGAGGTGGCGACCGGCGCCCCCACCGTCTACGCCGCCACCAAGGCGGCCCTGGGCCAGATGACCAGGGTCCTGGCCGTGCGCTGGGCCCCCCGCGTCCGCGTCAACGCGGTCGGCCCCAGCTACGTCCGCACCGAGCTCAACCGGGCCTGGCTGGACGACCCCGGCCACCGCGACTGGGTGCTGGCGCGCACCCCCCTGGCCCGCTTCGGCACGCCCGAGGACGTGGCCGGGGCGATCGTCTTCCTGGCTTCCCCCGCCGCCGCCTACGTGACCGGCCAGCACCTGCTGGTGGACGGGGGCTGGACCGCCCAGTAGCCGCTCAGGCATCGGCCAGCGCCCGCCGCACCCGCTCCCGCGGCAGCACCTCGATCGGGCAGGGCAGCACCCGGGGATGGACCGCCGCCTCCAGCCCCGGCGGCGTCTCCTCCTGGTCCACGAAGCGGGTGAAGGGCCTCACCCTCCCCTCCAGGTCCGCTCCCCGACCACGCGGCTCACGCCCGATCGACCGGTATCTCGATCACGACTATCTTTACCTTAACCTGGTGACCCCACCACCGCGGTCCGTGGGGAGGCGGAGGTGGCCGAGGACGGGTTCGGGCTCCGGCCGGTGGCCAGTGGCGTCGCTCGTCGGATCGCCGGTCGTGCGTCGGCGCCGGCCGGGGACGCGCCCCACCCGCCACGTCCGCTCCTCGGGCGAGGCCCGCGGTCGCCATCGCGCCACTGCGCATCGAGGGGCTCGGCTTCGGATCGGAGCCCCGGGCGGCGCTGCCCCGGCAGGGGTTCCGGAGGAGCCGCTTCCCCGGTCTCCCTCCGCCGTCGGCCTCGGATCGCCGTCGTCCCGGCCGTGGCCGGGGCCACGATCGGAGGCTCGTGACCGGCGCTCCGGGCGCCGGCCACCCGGTCGTGCCCACCGGCGCGGGGCCGGCGTGCCGGGGGATTTCGCAGCTGGAGCGGATCGTCACATCGAGCCCCCGCCGAACCGGATGCGCCCCTTTGCGGGTCCCACCCACGGCCTTCGGCCCCCGCCACCGGTCACCCACGCCTCCGGCGCGAGGCCACACCACCCTCGTCCGCCGCTCCCTGGACAGCGCGGGCCGGACCCCGAGCCCGCGCGAGCGCTGCGGGTAGGGAGCCGATCACGAGGCCGGCCTCGGCCCTGGCCGCCGGCGCCACCGGTGCCCGGTGGCGAGAGGAGGCTCCCGCCCCCCGTCCGGGCGCTCGATCCGGAAGCGGTGGTGGGGTAGGTCGTGAAGCGCCAGGAGATCGTGAGCGCGGTGGCGGCCGCGGGCGCCGGCGACCCGGAAGCGTTGGCTGAGCCCCGGATGGAGCGGTCAGGCCCGAGGACGACCCCCACCTGGCAGGCCCGGTCGCGCACCGGCCCGATCGGGACCGGGCTCTCGCGCCGCCCTGCCAACCGGCGCCAGGGCCGGTTCACGATACGGGGGAGCGAAGAGGACCGGCTCAGGCACCGCCTCGCAGCATGGTGGAGGCGCGCCGGACGGCGGCCACCATGTTCTGGTAGCCGGTGCAGCGGCAGAGGTTGCCCGAGAGCCAGGTCCGGATCTCCTGCTCCGTGGGCTCCGGGTTCTCCTCCAGCAGCTCCCGCACCGACATCAGCACCCCCGGGGTGCAGAACCCGCACTGCAGCCCGTGCTCCAGCGAGAACGCCTCCTGGATCGGGTGCAGGCTCCCGTCCGGGGCCGCCATCCCCTCCACCGTCTCCAGCTCGTGGCCCTCGGCCTGCACCGCGAAGATCAGGCAGGACCGGACCGTGGCCCCGTCCATCAGCACCGTGCAGGCACCGCAGACCCCGTGCTCGCAGCCCAGATGGGTCCCGGTCAGACCCAGCTCCTCGCGCAGGAAGTCGGCCAGGGTGGTGCGGGCCTCGGCCCGCCCCGAGCGCCACCGACCGTTGACCCTCAGCCTCAGCTCCCGCCAGCTCATGCCCCCCTCCCAGCCCGTTGCCAGGCCTGCACCAGCGCCCGCCTCGTCAGCACCCCGGCCAGGTGGCGCCGGTACTCCGCCGACCCCTGCAGGTCCCCCGTGGGACGCAGCTCCGAACCCACCGCCTCGACCACGCCGGCGATGACCCGCTCGTCCGGCCGCTCCCCGATCAGGCGCGCCTCCGCCGCCCGCGCCCGAACCGCCGTCTCCCCGACCCCGAAGAGGGCCAAACGCGCCTCCCTCACCACGCCCTCCCCGTCCGGCTCCAGCACCGCCACCACCCCCACGATGGCAAAGTCACCCTGCCGCCGGCTCAACTCCAGGACCGCCGCCCCGGCCCCCTCCGAGGGCAGCCCGAACCGAACCTCGGTCAGCACCTCGTCCTGCCTCAGCACGGTCTCGAAGACCCCGGTGAAAAACTCCCCGGCAGGCACGATGCGCCTCCCCGAACCACCCTCCACCACCAGCTCCGCCTCCAGCGCCAGGGCCAGCGCCGGCCACTCCGCCGCCGGGTCGGCGTGGGCCAGGCTCCCCCCCACCGTCCCCCGGTTCCGGATGGCCACGTGCCCGATCTGCTCCACCACCTCCCCGATCAGCGGACAGCGACGACGCAGCTCCGCCTGCCGCTCCACCTGCCGGTGCCGAACCATCGCCCCCAGGCTCAGCCGGTCCCCCTCCACACGCACCCCGTCCAGCCCCGGAACCAGGTTCAGATCCACCAGACGCCTCGGACGCGCAAGCCGCATGGCCATCAGCGGCACCAGGCTCTGGCCCCCCGCCAGCACCTTCGCCCCCTCGTCCTCGGCCAGCAGCGCCACCGCCTCCTCGACGCTGCCCACCGGACAGTACTCGAACGGCGCCGCCTTCATCCCGCCCCCGCTCCGC
>DASRBU010000076.1:0-4933 GCA_035653475.1 Candidatus Dormiibacterota bacterium
CGGGCAGTTCGACCTCGTCGACCGGAACTCGGGGGCGAAGCTGCTCTCCTTCTGGACGCAGTACGACCTGGCCCGCTCCTTCCCACCCGGGAGCGTGCTCCTCCGAAGCTCCTCCTCGCGGGCCGGCGTGGTCGCCCTGGCCGTGCGGCCGCCGGGCTCCCGTGACGTGGACGTGCTGGTGGTCGACCGTCAGGTCGACGGGTCCGGCGTGGTCGGGGGGAGGGGCGTGCCCGCCAGCGTGAAGGTGCGCCTGCGCGGCGTCCGGAGCGGTGGGACGGCGAGCCTCCTGGCGATCGACCGGCTCACCCCGCCCGCCCGAGGCCCGTCGACGACCCGGCCACCCGTCACCGGGTCGAAGGGCGACGGCCTGGAGGTGGACGTCCGGCTCCCGGGCTATGGCCTGGCCGTGCTGCGCTATGCGCCTCCGGCCTGAGGCCCGGAGGGACGGGGCTGGTGTCCGCCCGAATCGAGGCGCCGGCCCGGGGCGCTGGTCCCAACCGGGCCGGGACCGCAGGCGCTCGGGCTGGGCGGCCGCGGCTCGGCGGCTGCCGGTGACCATGGGCGGCGTCGTCCCGCCTCGCCTACAGTGGCCCGGGAGGGAGTAGCACGAGAGCGCCGGCACCCGGCCCGGAGTTGATCGTCGAAGCCCGGAGGCGGGCGACGGTGCCGGCCGGCGTGGTCGCGACGCCGGCCTCCCCGCGCCCGCTGGTGCGCAACCTGGGCTTCCTCGGGGGTGGCCAGGTGATCACCTGGACGCTGACCCTGGCCTGGACGCTGGTCGTCCCCCGACTGGTCGGACCCGCCGCCATGGGGCTGATCGTGATGGCGACCGCTGCCGGCGGGATCCTGGCCGGGCTGGCCGGGATGGGCAGCAAGCCCATGATGGTCAAGGAGATCGCCGCCAACCCTCGGCAGGCGCCGCGGCTGCTGGGGACGGCGCTGGTGGTTCGGGCGCTGTCGGCGCTCCCCTGCGCCGGGCTGGTGGTTGCCTACGTCCACCTCGCCGGCTTCACCGGGGCTCGGGCGACGGCGCTCTACCTGGCGGTCGGGCTGGCCACCTTCACCCTCCTGGCCGAGGTGATCCAGGCCGGCCTCCAGGGCATCGAGCGGATGGGCTTCATCGCCGCCAACGACGTCGTCACCAAGGGGCTCCAGACCGTCCTCACCATCCCCATGGCCGTGCTCGGCTTCGCCGCCACCTGGCTGGTCGGGCTCCAGGTCGCGGTCGCGGGCCTGGTGGCCGGGCTCAACCTGATCTGGGGGCGGCGCTTCCGCATCGAGTGGCGCGTGGACCTCGACGACCTGGGCGCCTTCGTGGCCCACAGCCTCACCTACTGGGCCTACGCGTTCTTCTTCACCTTCTACCTGTGGCTGGATGCCTGTGGCTGGATGCCACCCTCCTCTCCCTGATGACGCCCGCCCAGGTGGTGGGCTGGTACGGGGTGGCCACCCGCTGCTTCCAGACCCTGATGTTCGTCCCCGTCATCCTCTCCACCGCCTGGCTGCCCAGGCTCGCCGCGGCCTACCGGCGCGATCCGCGCGGCCTGGAAGCGGCGGCACGACTGCCGATCGGGCTGGTCATCGTGCTGAGCCTGCCGGTGGCGGCCGGGCTCGTCCTGGTGGCGCGGCCGCTCGTCCTGCTGCTCTACGGGCCGGCCTACTCCCCCGCCGTCCCGGCGCTCCAGATCCTGGCCGTCACCTGTGTGCCCATGTACCTCAACATCGTGCTCAACCAGGTCCTGATCGCGAGCAACCGGCAGCGGCTCTGGACCTGGGTCATGCTCCTGGCCAGCGCCTGCAACCTGGCCCTGAACCTGATCCTGATCCCGCTCTTCCAGCGGGGCGAGGGCGACGGCGCGGTGGGAGCGGCGCTGAGCATGCTGGGGACCGAGTTCGTGATCGTGGCCGTGGGCGTCTGGCTCCTGCGCGAGCACTTCCGGCCGGCGGTGTGGTGGCACTTCGGCCGGGCCCTGCTCGCGACCCTGCTCATGGCCGCGGCCGCCCGGGCCGTCGGGGACCGGTTCGGCCTGGGGCCGGAGGTGGCGGTAGGAGTGGCCAGCTTCGCCCTCCTGGCCGTCCTCTTCCGCCTGGTCTCGGGCGCCGAGCTGTCGGCGCTGGGCGGGCTCCTGGGCGAGCGGGGGTTCCCGTCGTTCCGGCGGCGGGGTCCGCACTGACCCGGCCGTGCGGGTCCTGGTGCTCACCCCGACGCTGCCTTACCCCCCGGTCTGGGGGGCGGCGATCCGCAACCACCGGTTCCTGAAGTGGCTCGGCTCCCGTCACCGGGTGCGGCTGCTGACCTACGCCGGCCCTGAGCACGCGGCCGGCATCGCCCGCCTCGAGGCGGAGGGGATCAGGGTCCGGGCGGTGGACGATCCGGGCACCGGCAAGCGCATGGCGCAGCTCCGCTCGCTGTTCTCCCCCCGTTCCCACCTGGGGAGTTCGCTCCACCGCCCCGCCATGCAGCGCGAGATCGACCGCCTGCTGGCCGAGGAGGGCGCCGACGTCGTGCTCGTGGAGGGCAGCCACCTGGCCCGCTTCCGGTTCGGCGACCGGGTCCCCGTGGTCCTGGACGAGCACAACCTGGAGTACGAGCTGCTGGAGCGTACGTACCGGACGGAGCGTTCGCCCCTGCGTCGGGGGTTCGCGCGGGTCGAGTACCTCAAGTTCCGCAAGGAAGAACAGGCGGCCTGGCGGGCGGCCTCCTGGGTGGTGGTCACCTCGGAGCGGGAGCGGCAGCTGATCCGCGAGAGCGGATGCCCGACCCCGTCGACCGTGGTGCCAAACGGGGTGGACCTGGAGTACCTGACCCCCTCCCCCGGCTCCGAGCCCGACCGGCTGCTCTTCACCGGCCGGATCAGCTACCGGCCGAACACCGATGCCGTGCTCCACTTCGCCCGTCACGTCCTGCCCCTGATCCGGCGCCGGCGCCCGGAGGTGGTCTTCACCGTGGTCGGGGCGGGCGCCCCGGCCGAGGTGCGGAGGCTGGCCGGACCCCGGCTCCGGCTCACCGGGGAGGTGGCCGACGTCCGCCCCTACTGGCGCCGCTCGGCCGTGGTGGTGGCGCCGATCCGCTTCGGCGGCGGCACCCGCCTCAAGATCGTCGAGGCGATGGCGATGGGGCGGCCGGTGGTGTCGACCTCGCTCGGATGCGAGGGCCTGGAGGTGACCCCGGGCGAGCACCTCCTGGTGGCGGACTCGCCCCGGGACTTCGCCGAGGCGGTGGTGAGGCTGCTCGAGGACCGTGGGCTGCGGGAGGAGCTGGGCCGCCGGGGGCGGAGGCTGGTCGAGGAGCGTTACGACTGGAGGCGGCTGTCGGCGGAGCTGGAGGGCGTCCTGCTCCGGGCCGCGCTGGGCCGGACCTGGCCCCCCGGGGCGTCGGTCGTCTCCGCGCCACCGAGCGCCCGTCCCGAGCCGTAGGCGTCCGGCCGGGGGACGGGGGCGGACGGGGCCGGGTCGGTGGTCCCCTCCGCCGGCAGCCGGCGGGCGAGCTCCAGCCCGCCGAGCAGGGCTCCCATCAGGACCGCGATCCTGAACCAGAAGAAGCCGAGGTCGAGGGCCCCCTGGATCAGATAGGCGGCGAGGGCGCACACGACCACCGTTCCGTACAGGGCCGGCCTGGGGTCGTGCGCTCGGAGCAGGCGGCAGGCCGCGACCACGGCCAGCCCGATCACCGACCAGAAGGCCAGCGCGCCTCCGATGCCCAGGCGCATCCAGACGTAGAGGACGTCGTTGTGGGGGATGTAGTGGATGAAGGGGTCGATCCGGCTCAGGTCGACGATGGGGATCCGGTAGTCGATGGGCACCCCGTAGCCGCGCCCGATCAGGGGCGACATCCGGATGTTGAACTCCAGATCGGCGTTCTCGATGGTCCGGTAGAGATCCGAGGAGGCGTCGCAGGGGTCGGGTGCGAACAGCGACTTCACCGCCGAGGCCGGCTCGGCCAGGAGCCCGGTCTGGTGCCAGTACAGGCGGAGGTAGAGCCCGCTCGCCACGGCCGTGATCACCAGCGCGGCGGCCAGCCCCCGGCGCAGCCGGGGCAGTCGCACCCAGGCCAGGACCAGCATCAGGAGCCCGCACACCCCCAGCTGGAGCCAGGCGGTGCGCCGGTTGTTGGCCAGGGCGACCACCAGGACCAGGGGCAGGATGGCGGTGGCCAGGGTCCGCATCCGCCCGCGTTGGCGGAAGATCCAGAGCGCCGCCACCAGGACCACGTAAAGGACGAAGAGGAGGGAGTCCTCGTGGGTCAGCAGCGAGTCCGGGCGCTGGCCGTGGACGAGCATCACCGTGATCACCAGCCAGATGCCCTCGAGAGCCCGGAGTGCGACCGCGAGCACGAACGTCCAGAGCAACGCGATCAGGGTCGAGAGCTCGGCCGGGAGCTGGACCACGAACAGGTAGCCGAGCAGGAGGTAGAGGGTGGGCCGGATCTCCCAGATGGCCATGCGCGCGTCGCCGCCGGCGACGAGGCCGTGGCCGACGCCCAAGAGCACGAACGCCAGCAGGACCAGGAGGCCACTCGAAAGGGCGGTCCCTGGCCAGCGGGCGCGACGCTCGCCGGCCCGAACCAGGACCACCGCCGCCAGCGCCCCGAGGAGGATCTCGAAGGAGTTGACGTAGACGTTCGACAGCCCCACGGCCGTGTTGAGGCTGGTGAAGAGCCGGAGCTGCTGGGTGAGGTCCCCTCCGGGCGCGCCCACTGGGTTCTGCTCGACCGCCAGGGCAAGGAAGAGCAAGCAGAGCACCGCCCAGCGCAGGCGTCGCCAGGCCAGGATCGGGAAGAGGACGGCGAAGCCGGCGCCCAGGAGCAGCGGCTTGCCCAGGACCGCGATGGCGCCGGCCAGGAGGCCGGCCGCCACCGACGCGACCAGCGCGGCCACGACCACCAGCCGCTCGCGCCGGCGCCGGTCCCGCTCCAGGACGGCGACGGAGGGGA
>DASRBU010000077.1:0-6346 GCA_035653475.1 Candidatus Dormiibacterota bacterium
CCCGGCATCTCGCTGATGGCGGAGTTCGCCGGGCTCGCCTACTACGCCGAGATCCCGGTGGTGATCTTCGACATCCAGCGGGTCGGTCCCTCGACCGGGCTCCCCACCCGCACCTCGCAGGGGGACGTGGGCTTCGTCTCCATCCTCTCCCACGGCGACACCCGGCACCTGGTCCTGCTGCCGGGGACGGTCGAGGAGTGCTACGAGTTCGCCCAGGCGGCCTTCGACCTGGCCGATCGCTTCCAGACCCCGGTCTTCGTGCTCTCCGACCTGGACCTGGGCATGAACCTCTGGATGACCCGCCCCTTCCGCTACCCGGAGCGCCCCTTCGACCGCGGGAAGGTCCTGAGCGCCGCCGACCTGGCCAGGCTGGAGGGCCGCTGGGCGCGGTACCGGGACGTCGACGGCGACGGCATCCCCTACCGCACCCTGCCCGGCACCGACCATCCCGCCGCCGGCTACTTCACCCGCGGCTCCGGCCACGACGAGAACGCCAGGTACACGGAGGACGCGGAGACCTACGCCCGCAACCTGGACCGCCTGGCCAGAAAGCTGGAGGGCTCCCGGGACGCGCTCCCGCAGCCGCTGGTCGACTCGGGCTCCGGCTCCCCGATCGGGATCATCGCCTACGGCAGCACCCACCACGCCATCGTGGAGGCGCGCGACCTCCTGGCCGAGCGGGGGATGAAGGCGGACTACCTGCGGCTGCGTGCGCTGCCCATGGCCCGCTCGATCGTGGACTTCGTCGCCGCCCACGAGCGGGTCTACGTGGTGGAGCAGAACCGCGACGGCCAGGTGTACGACATCCTGCGGCTGGGCCTGCCCGCCGAGCTGACCGGACGGATGCGCTCCATCCGCCACTACGACGGCCGGCCCATCCCCGCCGAGGCCATCACGCGACCGCTGCTGGAGCTGGAGGCTGTGCCGGTCTGATGAGCACGGTACTGAATCGCATTGGACTCCCTCGCGACGCCTACAAGGGGGCGGCGACCACCCTGTGCGCCGGCTGCGGGCACAACTCCATCACCAACCACTTGGTCAAGGCCCTGTTCGAGCTGGGGGTGGAGCCACACCGGCTGGTCAAGATGAGCGGCATCGGTTGCTCCTCGAAGACACCGGCCTACTTCGTCGAGCGTGCGCACGGCTTCAACGGCGTCCACGGCCGCATGCCCTCGCTCGCCACGGGGGCGCACCTCGCCAATCGCGGGCTGGTCGTGCTCGGCGTCAGCGGCGACGGCGACACCGTGGCCATCGGGCTGGGCCAGTTCATGCACCTGGTCCGACGCAACGTCGACTGCACCTACATCATCGAGGACAACGGGACCTACGGGCTCACCAAGGGCCAGTTCTCGGCCACCGCCGACCTGGGCTCGGTCCAGAAGCGGGGTGCGGTCAACACCTACCAGCCCATCGACCCCTGCGCGGTGGCCCTGACCCTGGGCTGCAGCTTCGTCGCTCGCTCCTTCTCGGGGGACGGCAAGCAGCTGGTGCCGCTGCTCAAGGCGGCCATCGCCCACCGCGGGACCGCGGTCCTGGACGTGATCTCGCCCTGCGTCACCTTCAACGACCACGAGGGCTCCACCAAGAGCTACGCCTACGTCAAGGAGCACGAGGAGCAGATCCACGACCTCTCCTTCATCCCCTTCTTCGAGGAGATCCGGGTCGACTACGAGCCCGGCACCGCCACCGAGGTGGTGCTCCACGACGGCTCCCACCTGGTGCTCGAGAAGCTGGGCCAGGACCACGATCCGACCGACCGCCTGGGTGCCATGCGGCTCATCGAGGAGAGCCGCGCCGGCGGCCGTCTGCTCACCGGTCTCCTCTACGTGGACGAGGACATGGAGGACTTCGCCAGCCGCGAGCGGCTCCCGCAGCGTCCGCTGATCGAGCTGGGCGAGGAGGACCTCCGGCCCCATCGCGAGGCCTTCGACCGATTCATGGCCGAGTTCGCGTAGACGACCTGGAGGCCGCGGCCGAGGAGCTGGCCCGGCGCGACCGGGCCCTCGCCGCCTGGGTGCGGGCCGTGGGCCCGCCGCGCCTCCGCACGCCGCTGGAGGGGCCGTTCGCCGACCTGGTACGGGCGATCACCTTCCAGCAGCTCGCCGGCCGGGCCGCGGCCTCCATCCACGCCCGCCTCGTGGCCTGCCTACCCGGAGGCGTGACCGCGCCGGCCGTCCTGGAGCTACCCCTGGCGACCCTACGGGCCTCGGGCCTCTCCGCCGCCAAGGCAGCCTCGATCCGCGACCTGGCCGCCCGGGTGGCGTCGGGCGCCCTGGAGCTGGAGTCGTTGGTCTCCCTTCCCGATGACGAGGTGGTGAGCACGCTGAGCCAGGTGCGCGGCATGGGGCGGTGGACGGCCGAGATGTTCCTGATCTTCTCCCTGCGCCGGCCCGACGTCTGGCCGGTCGGCGACCACGGTGTGCGACGCGGCTACGCCGCCATCCATGGCCTGGCCTCGCCGCCCCGACCGACCGAGCTGGCGGAGCTGGGGGAGAGGTACCGCCCCTACCGCACGGTCGCGGCCTGGTATTGCTGGCGGGCGGTCGAGACCGTGCTGCCCGCGTCCGGCGAGGGCGGGCCAACGGCCGACGGCCGGCCGCCGGCCGGGACGGGCCGGCGGTCCCGCCCGGCTCAGACCCGGTACTGACAGCGCTCCACGCGCTCGGCGATCGGCGCCAGCAGCTCCCTCCGGATGCGGTTGTGCTCCGGATCGGCGTCGTAGGCGCGGTAGGCGTCCTCGTCGTCGAAGTCGCCCACGATGGCCACGTCCATGTTGCCCTCCCGCAACCCGGCGTCCATGCCCATGGTCAGCGAGCGCCGTCCGGGGCTGGCCACCTTCTCCAGGGCCTGACGCAGGCCATCCACGGCCTCGGCCGGGGTGCCGGGCTTGAGCTTGATCAGGACCACGTTCCGAATCACGGCTGAAGTCTATTCGGGCCGCCCCCGGCCGCGTCGAGGGGCTCAGGCCGGGGCGGCGAGCAGCCGCCGGTAGAGGTCGTAGGTCTCCCGGTCGAACGCCACCAGGCGGACCAGCTCCACCGAGGTCGGGGCGGAGCGGATGGTCTCGACCGCGATACGGGCCGCCAGCTCCCTGGGGAAGCCGTAGGCCCCGGTCGAGATGGCGGGGAAGGCCACCGAGCGGGCCCCCAGCTCGTCCGCCACCTGCAGCGACCGACGGTAGCAGGAGGCCAGGAGGTCGGGCTCGCCGCGATGGCCGCCGTGCCAGACCGGGCCCACGGCGTGGATGACCCAGCGGGCCGGCAGCCGGAAGCCCGGGGTGGCCTTGGCGTCCCCGGTCTCGCAGCCTCCGAGCCGTCGGCAGGCCTCCAGCAGCTCCGGGCCCGCCGCCCGATGGATGGCGCCGTCCACCCCGCCCCCGCCCAGCAGGGAGCGGTTGGCGGCGTTGACGATGGCGTCGACCGTCTCACGGGTGATGTCGCCCCGTACCGCCTCGATCCTCATCCGGCCTGCTCCCTCTGCCCACCGGGGGGCGGCCGTCAGCGGCCGCCCCCCGGGCACCACCTCGCCGTCCCGGCTCAGGCCGCCGGCAAGAGGCCGCGCATCTTCTCGGCCAGGTCCGGCTGGCGCAGGCGCTCCAGCGCCTCCCGCTCGATGCGCCGGACCACCTCACGGCCGATGCCGAGGCGGGCTCCGATCTCCTCCAGGGTGCGCGGGTGCCCGTCGACGAGCCCGAAGCGGAGCTGGATGATCCTTCGCTCCCTGGCGCTCAGGGCCTGCAGGACCTCGTCCAGCTCGGCGCCCATCAACGCCTCCGCGGCCGCCGTCGAGGGCGAGACCGCGTTCTCGTCCTTGAGCAGCTCGCCCAGCTCGGAGTCCCCGTCACCGATCGGGGTCTCCAGGGAGACCGGCTCGCGCGCGATCTCGAAGAGCCAGCGAACCTTGTCCGGCTCCAGGCCCATCTCCAGACCGATCTCCTCCTCGGTCGGCTGGCGCCCGAGCTCGACCCGGAGCCGATCGCTGATGCGGACCAGCTTCCCGATCAGCTCGGCGTTGTGGGCCGGGATACGGATGGCGCGCCCCCGGTCGGCGATCGCCCGCTGGACGGCCTGACGGATCCACCAGGTGGCGTAGGTCGAGAACTTGAACCCCTTTCGGTAATCGAACTTCTCGACCGCCCGCATCAGGCCCAGGTTCCCCTCCTGGATGAGGTCCAGGAGCGGGAGGCCGTGGCCCTGATACTTCTTGGCCACCGAGACCACCAGTCGCAGGTTGCTCTCGATCATCCGCCGCCGGGCCGCGCTCGAGCCGCGCTCGATCTCCTTGGCGATCTCCACCTCCTCCGCGGCGGTGAGCAGCCGGAACTGCCCGATGTCGCGGAAGTAGGCGCGCAGGCTGTCGTCGAGGCTGGCGTCCTGCTGCGCCTCCTCGAGCTCGGGCCCCGCGCCGAGGTCGTCCAGCTCCTCCTCGCGAAGGAGTCGAGCCAGCTCCTCGGCCGCGGCGTCTTCGGTCACGGTCGCGTCGAACTCCTCAACCACGTCGATCATGCAACTTCCGCATCTACCCTGAACGTTACGCGCGCCCGATCTCTTCCGTTCCGTGCCGAAGCCACCGGCGCGCGCGGCCCCGGCCGGGATCCCGGCAGATCGACGTCCGGACTCGAAGGAATCACCCGAGCAGCGGTATCACTTACAAGTAGAGAGAGGGGTCGGTGATTTCCAAGGCGGAGGGGCAAACGGGCGAGCGCCGAGCCGCCCCGCCCGGTCTGATCCGGGGGGCGCGCAGGGCCCTGCCCATCCTGGTGGGCGTCGCCGCCCTGGCCGGCCTGGTGGTGGCGGTGAACCCCCGGTCGCTGGTCGGAGCGCTCTCTCGGTTCAACCCGTTCGTCGTCCCGGTCGTCATCCTGCTGTCGGTCTCCTGGTACGTACTGCAGGGGGTCCGCTGGCACTTCCTTCTTCGCCAGGTCGGCGCCGCCCTCCACCCGGTCGACACCGTCCTGCTCAGCGTCGCCGGCCAGACCATCACCGCCCTCTTCCCGCTGGGTGACCTGACCCGGGCCATCTTCGCCGCCGACGCCGCCGGGATCGAGTTCGGCACCTCGGCGGCCACGGTGACCGTCCAGGAGCTGACCTTCACCCTCCTGCTGGTGCTGATCGGCATCCCGGGCATGCTCGCCCTGCACGTGGGCACCGGGGCCCTGGCCGGGATCGTGACCGGGATGGTGGTGACGTTCGCCATCCTGACCGTCTCCCCCCTCTTCCGGCTGGTCCACGCCGTGGTCTCCCGCCTGCCCCTGGTGCGCCGGCTCCGCCACCAGATCGCGGAGCTGCAGGGACAGACCGTCGCCCTCCTCCACCGCCCCGACACCCTGGGCTGGTCGGCCCTCGACCTGGTCCGGGCGGCGATCGGCGTCACCGTGCTCTGGACGATCGTCGAGGGCCTGGAGCCGGGGGCGGTGGGCTGGTGGGAGGCGGCGCTGGTGGTGGCGGTGGCCTACGTGGGCGGCGCGGTCAGCTTCCTGCCCGGCGGCACCGGGGCCAGCGACGCCAGCGTGGTGGGGCTGCTGGTGGTGCTGGGCGTGCACCCGGCGACCGCGGGCGCGGCCGCGCTCCTGCAGCGAGCGGCGACCACCGGCATCGCCACCAGCGTCGGGCTCATCGCGTACCTGCTGGCCCGTCGCCGCTTCGCCCTGGGCGGCCTGCTGACACGCCGGTCGGGCTGAGGACGTCCACGGGCCCGCCCCGCCGGCCGGACCGGACCCACAATCCGGACCCACAATGCGGTCATGAGCGACACGCGGCCCATCAGCCGATTCCCGGTTCCCCCCCTCGAGTCCCTGCCCGCTGACATCCGGGCTCGCATCGAGGAGGTCCGCGAGCGCACCGGGTTCGTCCCCAACGTCTTCCTCGCCCTCGCCCGCCGCCCCGAGGAATGGCGCGCCTTCTTCGCCTACCACGACGCGCTCATGGAGCGGGAGGGCGGGCTCTCCCGGGCGGATCGCGAGCTGATCGTGGTGGCCACCAGCGCCGCCAACGACTGCCTCTACTGCGTGGTGGCCCACGGCGCCATGGCCCGGATCCGGGCCAGGAACCCCCTCATCGCCGACCAGGTGGCGGTGGACTGGCGCAGCGCCGACCTGAGCGATCGCCAGCGGGCCATGCTCGCCTTCGCGGTCAAGCTCGCCACCCGACCGGCCGAGGTGGACGAGGACGACTTTCAGCGGCTCCGTGCCCATGGCTTCGACGATGAGGAGATCTGGGACATCGGCGCCATCACCGCCCTCTTCGCGCTCTCCAACCGCCTGGCCCACCTGAGCCGGCTGCGGCCCAACCACGAGTTCTACCTGATGGGCAGGGTCCCGAAGGAGGTGTACGAGCGTCTGGCCAGC
>DASRBU010000078.1:0-2701 GCA_035653475.1 Candidatus Dormiibacterota bacterium
CAGCCAGAAGCTGAGCGACTCCAGGCGCGGGAAGGCCATGCGCTGGGCCCCGATCATGATCGGCAACAGGTAGTTGCCGAGCGGCCCCAGCACCATGGCCGAGGTCATCATCATCATCATCGTCCCGTGCAGGCCGACCAGTGTCAGGTAGTGGTCCGGATCCCAGAAGTGCTCGGTCGGGAAGAGGAGCTGGGTGCGGATGAACATGGCGTTCAGGCCGCCGACGAAGAAGAAGAACAGCACCCCGACCAGGTACTGGATGCCGACCACCTTGTGGTCGGTGCAGAGCTGGAAGTAACGCCAGGCTCCGCCCTCCTCGTGCTCCTGGAGGCTGGGCCGAGCCCCGAGCAGGCGTGAGATCGGATAGTTGAAGAAGCCGAGCCCGGCCAGGAAGCCGATCACGCCGACCAGGTAGCCGAGCACGATCGCGATGTCGTTCTGGTCGGTGGTGGTCATGGCGTCGATGTTGGCGCCCACCGCCTGGCCGATGGTGTTGCCCACGAAGTAGCCGACCAGCCCCAGGACGATCCCGGTGGCGAAGTTGAAGCCGACCGCCCGTCGCCAGGCCGGGCGAGCGCTCAGCACGCTGGTGCTCATCCCTTCACCTCACTCCTTGCCGATCGTCTCGATGTCGGTGTCACGGCTCAGCCACCCCTGGTCAGCGGCTCGGGGTAGTAGGAGGGCGCGTAGGGCGGCAGCGAGCCGGAGGCGGGGGCGAGCGCCCGCCCTTGCTGCGCGGTCCAGCTCTGGAAGTCGCTCTGGGTCACGACCCGGCCCTCGGTGACCATGTGTCCGTGCCAGATGCCGCAGAGTTCGGCGCACCGGACCTGGAAGCTGCCGACCCGGGTGGGCTGGGTGAAGGCGACGTTGTCGGAGCCGGGCACGGCGTCGGCCTTGACCCCGAGCTGGATCGCCCAGAAGGAATGGACGACGTCGAGCGAGGTGACGTGGAACTCGACCAGCTCACCCTGCGGCAGCACCAGCTGATCGCTCTCGAAGCCGTATTGCGGGTAGCGGTAGGTCCACTGCCACTGCTGGCCGATGACCTGGACCTGGAGCGCCCCGGCGGCGTTGGCCGGGGTGGCGATCTGCAGCGGGTCGGGCCCCTGGCCGCCCCCGGCTCCGTGCTCGCCCGGGAACAGCTCCCAGCTCCCCCAGCCGGCGAGGAAGAGCACCAGGGCGCTGGTGCCGGCGATCCAGGCCACCATCACTCGGCCGTCGCTCTCGAGCGGCGGCCCGTCCTCCAAGACCGCGCCCCGATGGCGGAAACGGACCAGGCAGTAGGGGAAGTAGATGGCGAGGAAGGCCGCCACCGGCACCACGCAGACCGCCAGCACCGTGTTGTCGAACTGCTGATCCGCGGCCGAGCTGGACATGGTGCCGGGGGGCAGGTGGGGGCCGAGCAGGAACCAGACCGCCGGGACGCCGATCGCGCTCACCACCGCCCAGACGACCAGGATCCTGAACAGCTCTCGGGGCATGCGCAGACCGAGGATCGAGACCAAGGCTCACACCACCTTCAGGAAACCGTCCATGTAGCCCAGGGTCTGCATGGGGCCGCCGTTACCGAAGACGAAGCCCGCAGCACAAGGGACGAAGCACTGCCATCGATAGCTGCCGGGAGCACCGGTCCGAAAGGTGAACTCGATCGTGTTGTGTGCCTGCGAGGTCGAGCATGGGGCCGCCTGACACTGGTTCTTCGCGTCGTCCGGCACGCCCTGGAGCGGCACCGACAGCCCCAGGTCGGGAACGGCGAAGGTGTGCCCCGGATCGTCGGCCTCGATCGCCCTGGTGGCCTTCCCGTTCAGGTACATGATGCCGCCCACCGTTCCCCGGACCTGGGAGTAGAAGGGGTTCCTGAGGCCCGAGGCGGTGTCGTACTGATAGATGGTCACGTGGACCAGTGAGTGCGCGGGGACCTGGATGATGGTGGAGTGGACCCAGCGTCCCTGGGGGTCCTGGATCAGGTACGAGACCCAGTCGGGATGGGCACCGAAACCGATCGCCGCCACCGTCTGCAGGGTCACCCGGGCCTGTGCCGGACCGTACCGCGCGGAGCTGACGGTGGGCGGCGTGGCCATGAGGAAGGCAACGATGTAGAAACCCACCAGGACCCCGGCCGCCGCCGTCGCAACCGCGACCAAGGTGAGTCGTATGGCTCGGCTCATACCTCCCCTCTCGTCGTCGGTGACTCACCGCGTGGGGCGCGAACCGTCCCCCACGCGTTCACGACCTCACCATACGGGGTGGGGGGCGGGGTGGGGATGAAAAGATGTTCAGGTTGCGTGACAACCTCGTCATGCAGAACGCAGACCGGCGCGCGGCCGGCCGGGGCAGGGAGGCCGGAGGCCGGCGAGGGCACGTCGGGCCCGGGCCGCCCCGCACCGGGAGGGGCCGGCACGATAGATTGCACGTGTCCGCCCCGGCGCCCCCACCGGCCCGGACCCAGGCGCGGCCCGGTCGTCGCCGAACCGGGGGCGCCGACGGCCGGCAGCGCGATCCGGGGCGCGCGGCCGGCGGAGGGCGCTCGCCGCGGCGATCGGGTCGGCCCCGGAGGACCCGGAGCCGGGCCCGGTGCGGTGTTCCCAGCTCACCCCCGGCCAGGCCAGGAGTTGACGGAGAGGGGCATGATCGTGTCTAGTGAGATCCCGGCGTCAAGTGGGATGGGTGCCCGTCGCTGACCGGCCGCCAGGCGGGATCG
>DASRBU010000079.1:0-33316 GCA_035653475.1 Candidatus Dormiibacterota bacterium
CTCGTATCCCACCGCCCGCAGTCGCCAGGGGTCGAAGGGCGGCACCGCCCAGTCCTGGCCCTCGGGATTGAAGGGATCCGGCGGGGCGCCCACCGACACGCCCTGGACCAGGGCGTCCTGCCAGGCCCAGGCGTCGGCCCCCGCCGGCTGCACGCCCACCGGGAGGTCGTGCACCAGCGGGAGCTCGCGCGCCGCCGCCGCGAGCTGGCGGTCGAGCAGCCACTGCAACCAGGCGTGGAAACGGACCCGCCGGGCCTGCTCGGCCCGGAAGCGGGTCACCGCGGCCGAGCCGGGCCGCCGCAGCGGCTCGGGCCACCGTTGCCAGGGCGCGCCGTACGCCTCGCTCAGGGCACAGAAGGTCGCGTACTCCTCCAGCCCGGGGGTGCCGACCAGATACCGCTCGAGCTCCTCCCGCTCCTCGAAGCCGGCGAACAGCTCCTCCAGGGCCCGCATCTTGAGCTCGAACACCCGATCCCGTTCGATCCGGCGCCGGCGGTTGAGCCCTCTTCCGGCCCGGGCCAGGGCGGCCAGGCGGTCCCCCAGGCGCCAGGCGTTGGGGACCTCTTCGATGCGCAGGTAGAGCGGGTTGCGGAAGCGGCGGCTCGAGGGATAGTAGGGGCTGGGCTCCTGCGGGAGCAGCGGCAGGGGCGCCGCCAGGGGGTTGAGCAGCAGCAGCCCGGCTCCCATCGCCGCCGACCAGCGCGCCAGCCGGCGGAGGTCCGCGAGGTCCCCCAGCCCCCAGCTGCGGCGAGAGCGCAGCGCGTAGAGCTGGACCGACCAGCCCCAGGCCCGCAGCCCGGCGGGGAGGTGGCAACGGCCGGGGCTGGCGATCAAGCGCAGCTCGCCGCCGTCGTCCAGCCAGTGCAGGCGGTGGTATCCCGCCGGCAGGGGCGGGATGGTGCCCGGGGCGGGGAGGGTGGCCCCGTCCTCGGTCACCACCTCGGCCGGGCGCTCCAGCCGGGCCGGGCGGCCGGCGGGGATCACGCGAACCGGTGCCGCCGGGGGCGGCCCGTCGGTGGCGCCCATCGCCTCCAGGACCCGACCCACCACCTCGGCCTCGGGCTCCACCCATCGGCCCCGGACGTCGTGGTAGCCGGGTACGATCCCCCAGGCGGTCGGGTCCGGCGCCGGGCTCACCTCCCTGGTTAGGGTAAGCGCTGCATCGATGTCCGGTCCGTCGACCGTACCCACCTGGGACCGCCTTCCACCGGGCCGACGCCGACGCCTCCATCTCCTCGGAGGGACCCGGGCGGACGGCGCTCTGTCGATAGGGAGTACCTGCCAACCCGCGGCCGGTCCAACGCTGACCGCGTCCGCGGCGCCCACGCTCCTCGGCGGTCGCGATCCCGGCCGGGTGTCAGACCTCCCTGCCCGCATCCCGAGTGTGGATGGGCACGGGTCGCGGCCCGGGGCGGGATGATCGTGTCATGGCCAAGGGCGACTACGTCGAGGTGCTGGTCGACGCCGGAGGAGGCGCGGCGCGGGAGTACCGGATCGGCGCCACCCGGGCCGGGCGGCGGGTGGACGTCCGGACCTCTCGCACCACCGTCGAGATCAGCGAGGTGACCCGCAACGGAAAGGTCGTGCGGACGGCCCGTTTCCTGGCGCCGCGCGTCCTCGCGGTGGTGGAGTTCCCATCCCAGGAGCGGCGCCTGGACTGAGCCGTGGAGACCGCACCGGACGCCCGGCGGCCGGGCGCCCGGTGCCGGGTGCGATCAGGCGCTGCGGACCACCAGGGTGCCCATGATCAGGTCGTGGATGGCCTGCTTGCGCTGGCCGAGGCCGACCATGAAGGCGCTGACGATGGCGGGGATGAGGCAGAGGGCGAACGAGATCTCGATCAGGATGAAGCGGACGGCGGCGACGCCCGGCGTGACCGGGGTGCCATCGGCCCGAACCAGCCTGATGCCCAGCGCCTGGTAGCCGAGGGTCTGGCCGTTGTTGTTGGCCCAGAGGTAGGTGAAGTAGGCCAGGCCGAAGACGAAGTCGATCAGGGCGTCGAGCCGCTGGTAGTCGACCCGGGTGGGGGCGCTGATGATGAGCGCGACGATGGCGGCGGGGATGCCGTAGATGAGCCCGTCCAGGATCAGGGCGGCCAGGCGCCTCCAGAACCCGCCGTAGATCGCGGTCGGGACCGGGCCGGGGTAGAGCGGTGCTCCGTATCCCGGCGGTGTGTAGGCGGGGCCGCCCGGTGGTGGTGGGGCGTAACCGGGCTCGCCCGGTGGCGGCGGTGGTGGGGCGCCGCCCGGCGGTGGTGGTGGCGGGGTACCGCCCGGCGGTGGCGGTGGCGGGGTACCGCCTGGCGGTGGTGGTGGCGGGGCGCCGCCCGGCGGTGGTGGTGGCGGGGCGCCGCCCGGCGGTGGCGGTGGCGGGGCGCCGCCCGGCGGTGGTGGTGGCGTCCAGTAGAGAGAACTCATGGGCGTTTCCTGTACCAGACCGGTCGCCTCGCCTGCTGGCCCACAGCGCCCTGCCGGGCTCAGCGGCGGTGGAGGTCGAGCCGGCGGAGGACGCGCGAGCGCCGTGCGTATCGCTCGCGGGTACGGTCGATCTCGCGCTCCGCTGCCTCCCGGCCGTGCCAGCCGTGGACCTCGGTGTGCTTGCCTTCCTCGAGGTCCTTGTAGACGTCGAAGAAGTGCCGGATCTCGTTCAGCAACACCTCGCCGACCTCGCCGACGTCCCGTCTCGGGTCCCAGATCGGGACGGCCAGGACCTTCAGGTCGGCGCCCTTCTCGTCCTGCATGGCGAAGAGCCCGATGGGACGGCAACGGATCCGGCAGCCGGGGAAGGTGGCCTCGTCGACCAGGACCATCGCGTCCAGGGGGTCGCCGTCTTCGGCCAGCGTCTCCTCGACGAAGCCGTACTCGGCCGGGTAGCGCAGCGCGCTGGAGAGGAAGCGATCCAGACGGACCACCCCCGTCTTGGGGTCGATCTCGTACTTGTTGCGGCTGCCCTTGGGCACCTCGACGACGACCTCGATCTCCATGTCCGCTGCCCGCTGGCGCTCAGTCTACGGAGCTGGGCCGCCTCTCTCTGCTCGCCAGGACGACCATGCCCGCGGCGGCGACGAACGAGGCCCCCATCAGGCCGAAGGCCGGACCGAAGCCCAAGTGGTCGATGGCGACGCCCAGGGCGGTGACCCAGATCGATCCCGCCCCGTAGGAGACGGCGAAGAAGACGCCGAAGGCGGCCTGCTGGGGTGCACCCTGGACAGCGTCGGCGAAGAGCGCCTGGAGGAGTGGTGACTCCGCGTAGGCCAGCACACCGACCAGCGCCCCGGTCACCAGCAGGAGGGGGAGGTCACGTCCGATCGCTCCGAAGGCGAGCAGGACCAGGGCGCCCAGGAGGTAGGTGGCCAGGACCACGCGGCGCCGGCCGATGCGATCGGCGAGGTGACCGGCGAGCACCGGCCCCACGATGCTGCCGGCCATGACCACGGTGAAGACCAGGCCCACCGTGACCTGCGGCAGCCCCAGCCCGCTGCGCAGGTAGGCCGGGACGTAGGCGGTGATCACCCCCAGGCCGCGACCGCCCGCCGCCACCGTGCCCGCGAGCATGATGGCGAGCGTCGGGCGGCGCAGGATGACCTCGCGCAGCCGGGCGCCGCTCAGGTGGGCATGGCGCCCGTGCTCGGCCAGCGCCGGCTCGCGCAGGCGAAGGGCGAGGAGCAGCCCGCCGACGGCGATGGGGACGGCGAAGGCGAGGAGCGCCACCCGCCATCCGTAGCGGGCGATGACCACCGAGGCGACCAGGGGCACGACCAGGGTGCCGATGTTGCCCCCGGTGGTGTGCCAGCTCAGGACCGTGCCCCGTCGTTCCGGGAAGTGCCGGCTCAGCACCGCGTTGCCGACCGGGTGCTGGGGGGAGGAGACGATGGCTCCCAGGAAGCGGCCGGCGCCGAAGGCGGCGAAGCCGGGTGCCAGCCCGGTCACGACCAGCGTCGCCGCCAGAGCCAGCTGCTGGACGGTGAGCACCACCCGGGCCGTGATCCGCTGGTAGACGCCGGCCATCCCCTGGAGCAGGCCACCCACCACCCCGACCACGCCCAGGAGCACTCCCAGCGCGGTGTAGGAGGCGTGGAACTCGGCCACGGCCAGGGGGTAGGTGAGCGGGAGCACGGCCGTGTAGAGGTGCTGGAGGGCGTGGGAGAAGGTGATCAGCCCGACCAGCTCGCGACCGCGGGCGGCCGCGCCGCGGTCGGGCCTGGGGAGTGCCGCCACGTAGGGGAGCGTAGCTCAAACCGGCTCCGGGCCGGGTGGACGGCCGCCCCGGCCTCGGCCAGGGGGCCGGCGGACGCGATCAGCGAACGGCCGTGACCAGGAAGTACCTGGGGACCGCGGGGACGCTCCGGGGCAGCACCGGCCAGGGCCAGCGTTCGGCCCCGGCCCCCGCTTCCCCTGGCTGCACGGCGCGCACCTGGCGCCAGCCTCGGGCCTCCAGCAGCTCCTCCGGCCGGTCGTGCCCGAACCTCCAGGGGGTCCCGGCCTCCTCCAGGCGCCGCAGGTAAGGCCGGGTCCACTCGCTGTCAAGGAGCTCGCGGGAGGGGAGATCGGCGCCCAGGCGACTTCCCGGTGCGGCGAGGCCGCTGACACGGTCCAGCAGACGTTCCGCGTCCGGCTCCCCCAGGTAGCAGAGCACGCCCTCCAGCAGCCAGGCCGAGGGTCGATCCGGCCGCAGGCCGGAGGCGATGAGAGAGGCTGCCCAGGTGTCCTCGACGAGGTCGACGCCGAGCGGGATGCGCGAGCAGCGGGGCCGCGCCCTGGCGCCCTCGAGCAGGTCGTCCTTCAGCCGCAGGAGGTCGGGCCGATCCAGCTCCCACCAGCGCGTGCCGGCGGGCCAGGGGAGGCGGAAGGCCCGTGTGTCCATGCCCGCGGCCACGACCACCACCTGCCGGATGCCGTCGGCCGCCGCGCCTCGCAGCCAGTCGTCGAACCATCGCGTCCGGATGGGGAGGTAGGGGTTCTCCGCCGGCTCGGCCGCCAGCAGCGCCCGGCCCTCCTCGCCGGCGAGCAGCTCGGCCAGAGGGTCCTCGAAGAGCCGGTCCTCACGCGCGCTCTCGCGGGCTCGGGCCGCGGCCGTCCAGTGCGCGGTCAGCGCCAGGGGGTCGAGACCCTCTCCCTCCTGCCCGGCCTGGGCTCGGGGGTCCGAACCGGGGGGCACCGAACCGCGCTCAGGGGCTCTGCGCGCAGACGCCGGTGGGGTGCGGGGCCGGCGCGTAGCGAACCTTCACGTTGGGGGTGATGATCCCGTTGCGGCTGGCCTGCATCACCCACACATACCCCGAGCACCCCTCGGCGTCCTGGAAGGTGCGATCGACCGAGGTCGCAGCCGGGAACGACTGGTAGGGCCCGCTGACGCAGCGCACGTCGAAGCCGCAGCCGTCGAACTGAGCCCACTGCCGGAAGGTGAAGAAGTAGGTCGTGACCGGGACGGTGGAGGTGAACTCGACGTCCAGCTCGAAGGTGTCGGGAGCGCTGCCCACGCGGACGCCGGTGGGGCCGATGGTGCAAGGTTCCCCACAGGTGTTCCACATGGTGAGGGTGGGATTCCGAGCCTGGGCCTGGAGTTGCTGGACCTGGGATTGGAGCTGGCGTTCCTGGGCCTGGACGGCGGCCAGCTGCTGCGCGAAGCGGCTGGCGCGCTGGGCTTGCTCGCTCGCCGCCGTGCGGGAGCGCAGATCGTCCATGCCCGCGAGGACGACCAGGGCGGCGAGGACGACCACCACGATGACCAGCGTCGTTCGCGTCCTCCGCGGCTGCGGTGTCAGGACCGGAGGTGGCATGGCCGAGGCGTAGAAGCCCTCCGGAGTCCTGGGGTCGAACTCCCTCATAACAGTCCAATCTTGCCTTCATCGGCGGTTCGCGGGTCACCCTCGACCGCACCCGCGGCGCGCGGCTGAGGTGACCCATCGCATCGCTCGGCCGAAGGCTGAGAACGGGAAGGGGATGGGAGCGGGCGACCCCGGGAGGTGGGGCCTCCTTGTCGGTGAGGGAAGGGCGGTCGAGGATCGCCACCGTCGGCGGTCTCCCCACGATGGCGACCGGGAGGGCCAGGATCGAGAACGGTCCGGACCCCGTAGGGCTGCAACTGCTGCCAAACAAATTGTCGTAAGCCCTTTCTAATCGGTTAGAATTACGGCCGTGAACCTGAAGGAGTGGGCGCGAGAGCAAGGCGTCTCGTACTCAGCGGCCCTCCGCTGGTTCAAGTCGGGGAAGCTCCCGGTGCCCGCCGACCAGGCGAGCTGATCGTGATCGGCGAGCTCCCACCTCTCCTTCCGGCAGCACCGCCGGGTACGCCCGCGTGTCATCGGCCGACCAAGCCGGCGATCTCGATCGGCAGGTGGCGCGGGTGACGGCCTGGGCCGCGAGGAACGGCCTGGTGGTTGGCCGGGTGGTGACCGAGGTGGGGCCTGCCCTGAACGGAAGGCGGCGCAAGTTCCTGGCGCTCCTTCGTGACCAGACCGTGACCACGATCGTGGTCGAGCGCCGAGATCGCTTCGCCCGCTTCGGTGCCGAGGACGTGGAAGCCGCTTTGGCCGCGCATGGTCGCAGGCTGCTGGTGGTGGACCCGTCCGAGGTGGACGACGATCTCCAACCCCACGAAGCCAGCTTGGGGACCCCATCGGAACGGGTTCCGATGGGGAACCCCTTCGTGGGGACCCCGATCTCGTTGGGGACGTGACGGAGATCCTGACGAGCCTCTGCGCGAGGCTCTCTGGGCGATCTGCGGCTCATCGAGCCGCGAGGGCCATCGCTACCCTCACCGGAAGCGAGGGATGAAGGTCAACCAGGCCGGGTCCCCACGAAGCCGGCTTCGTGGGGTGCCCCTGGCTTACCGGTTCGCGCTCGATCCCACTCCCGCCCAGGAGCAGAGGCTCCGCTCCCACGCGGGAGCGGCGAGATTCGCCTGGAACTGGGGATTGGATCAGTGCCGGAAGTGGTACGAGGCCGAAAAGCAGTGGTACTCGGCCGCCGACCTTCATCGGATCTGGAATCAAGCGAAGCGGCAGGGGTGGCGTCCTATCCCCGGTGTAAACGTGCGACGGGCGTAGGTTCCCTCGAAGAGCACGAACTCACGAAGGGAGGCCCACGCCCGTGTCCAACCGAGTATCGCCTGCGGAGGCTCTCCGCGGCCAGATCAACGAGCTGTTCGAGGCCAACGCCGACGGCAACCTGCTGGGGGTGATCGAGCAGGTGGCCCGCTGTCGGTGCGGCTGACGTTCCAGAGCGTGATTGAGGAGATCGTCTGCGAGGAACTGGGCCGGGCCCGCTACCAGCGGCGCCCGGTGACGACGGCCCCTGATCAGCTGCCGCCAGCCTACCGGAATGGCTGGCAGAAGCCGCGGACGATCACGACCGCGCTCGGCCCGGTCTGGGTCCAGCGGCCTAAGCTACGCCACGCTCACTCGGCGCAGTGCGACCAGCTGTTCGGCAAGGAGGTCACCCGCACGAACGCGCTGGAGACGCTGGTGATCTCCTGCTGGGTGCGGGGCCTGTCGGACCGCGACGTCGAGGCGATGCTCGTCGAGGTGTTCGGCCCGGACGCGAAGGTCAGCAAGACGACGGTCAGCCGGATCCGCCAGCGGCTGCGTACCGAGTTCGAGGAGTGGAAGCGCCGCGACCTGAGCGAGGCGAAGATCGACTACCGGTTCCTGGACGCCTCGTTCTTCAAGATGCACCAGGAGCCAAGGCCGAGCCGGTCCTGGCCGCCTGGGGCATCGACACCGATGGCAAGCCGGTGTTCCTGGCCTTGGCGCCCGGCGGCGCCGAGTCTGCCGACGCGTGGAAGGACCTGCTCGATGACCTGGCCAACCGCGGCCTGCGCTCCCCGCGGCTGGTGATCTCCGACGGCGGCTCGGGGCTGGGCTCGGCGATCGAGCGCGCCTACCCGGCCAGCTTGCAGCAAAGCTGCCGGGTCCATGGGTGCCGGAACGTGATCGCCAAGGTCCCCGGCCCAGGCCGACGTGAAGCGGGACTTCTGGGCGGTCTTCGACGACATCGAGGCCGACGGCACCGCGGCCGAGGCCCGCCGCCGGGCCGCCAGGTTCATCGCTAAGGACAAGCCGCTCTACCCGGCCGCGGCGGCCTGCGCCGAGAACAACCTCGACCAGCTCGTCGCCGACCTGCGGTTCCCCCGCGAGCACTGGAAGCGGATCCGCCACTCCAACCTGATCGAGCGGACCTTCGGCGAGACCCGCCGCCGCGTCAAGGTGATCGGCCGGCTCCCCGGCGAGCAATCCTGCCTGTCGCTGGTCTGGGCCGTTCTCGACCGGGCCTCCAAGGGCTGGCGCGGGCTCACCATGACCCCCGCCGCCCTGCGCCGCCTGCAGGACCTGCGCCGGGAGATCCTCGGCCTGCCGCGACACACCGACCCCGAACCAGCACCCCGGAATGTCCCTGCCGCGGCGTAACATCATGCCCAGATCGGAGCCTGCGTCCGGAGCCGTTTCCACCGCTCCTGAGACGCCACCCACGGCTGTCCCAACCCGAGGGCTTCCCCACTGACCTTTTCTGAATCCACGGTAGGCGAGTCGCGAGAGTACGGCCTCGGGCATGACGAAACCGAAGCGGCCGCCATGAGCGAGGTATTGCTCAATTGCCCGCACTACGAACAACGCGGACAAGTCTTGATGGGTTGCGACCTTGGCCCCGGCCCCGCCCCCATCGAGGCCGCAGACCGCCACGTAGAGGTGCACCTGCGCCGCGCAGGAACATCCGGTCCGAACAGGTCCGGCAACTCACAGGGTCCAGCGATGCTCGGAGTCCGGGCTATCGAGCCACACGACATGGCTCCCGTCCGAGTGGACGGTCAGGCCGAAGCGTTGCGAAGCCGGGCGTCCGAGAGCTTCGAGCTTGTCGTAGAGCCGCTCCAGCGCGTCCCAGATCCGCCGAGGGCCGCCCTGCGTCACGGTGCCCCGCTCAGGATCCAGGACCATCCAGGAGCGGTCTCTGGCGTCCACGTATGCCTTCCTGGTACCGTCGAGCGCCAGGACCACGTCGCGGGGCATCACCAGCAGCTTGCCCAGGCTCCAGAACGCGGGGAGCTCCCGGCCCAGCAACAGGGCCTCCAAATCCACGTCGGTTGAGCGGGTCTCGCCGCCAGCTCCGACGAGGCGCTCCAAAACTTGGTCGGGCTCGTGTGCGGGGGCGTGGCCGCGCAGCCACATGAACTGGAACCCGGCGATGAAGCGGCCCTCGGCCGACCCGTCCGCCCGGCGAACGAGCCGTACCGTGGTCTCAGGAAGGGTGGCCACGATGACGCCTCCCGGTCGGGTCTGCGTCAACCAGGAGTTGGGAACGTGGTCCAGACCGACCGTGGAGACGATGCGGTCGAAGGGCGCATTGGGCGCGTGGCCATGGTAGGCATCGTCGCAGACGACGGTTGGCGCGTAGCCCGCTTGGCGCAGGCGCTCCCGCGCCAGCTGGACCACCTCGACGCCGATGTCGATAGTGGTCACGTTCTCAAAACCCACCCGTTCGCAGAGCAAAGCCGCGGAGTAGCCGCTGCCGGTGCCGACGTCGAGCACGCGATGACCGGGCTCTGCGTCGAGCGCTTCCAGGAGCGAAAGCACGATGTAGGGCATGGTGGCCGAGCTGGTGGGGTACATGGTGACCGGGTCGTACTCAGTGACCAGGGATTCGAAGGGATCGTAGACTGCGTGCAACCACCGCTCCCGCTGTTCCTCATTGGCGCCGTCGATCAACTCGAATCTCCCGTTCTGGCGCTCGTAGAAGCGGGGCACGAGCACATGTCGGGGTACGCGCTCGACCGCGCGCCGCCAGGCGTCCGAGCGGATGACACCGCTTTTCGCCAGCCTGGCGGCCATGTCGATCGCGCTGGGGCTTGTCATTGGGCCGCTCCCGCGATGCTGCTCCCCTTCTGGGGCGAGCACGTGATGATGGGCTCGCAGGGGGCCGGAGTGCAGCCTCCATCGTCTGGGGAGCATCTCCGAGAGATCCGATCGGCGAAAGCGCTGGCCAGCTCTGTGCGCGCCGGCTGGGCTCGGACGTGTAGCTCCGCCAGGCTGCACTCGCGGGCGTTGCCGATGATTAGCCAGCGGGAGAACACGCAGGGCCAGACCTCCCCGTTGGGTGATACGGCCAGGCTGCCATCCGCGCAGTGACCGCAGAGCTGGCCAACGTCCGGCGCCATTCCTCGGGCGCTGCGGCCCACTGCTCGTCGAACGTCGAAATCCACCTTGGCAACCCCGAGCGCCTTGAGCTCGTCCACTGCCCCCCTCGCTCGCTGCCGGTCTTCAACCTGGATCACACCAACGCGAAGGGGGATGTTGCGCTGTACTGCCTCACGGATATTGGCCAGGGTTTGATCGTGACTATGGCGGCCAGTCACCATATCGTGCTCAGAGGGGTCGGGCGAGTAGTAGCTGGTCGCCAGCCGGACCCCAGGGAGCTGAAATGTCTCCCATAGGGGCTCTCTCACCTTCACGAGGTTGGAGAACACCTCGACCTGCAGGCCAAGCCCGAGCGCATGACGCACGAGCGCGGGAAGGCCTGGATGCAGCGTCGGCTCCCCACCAATGAATTGCACGTCGAGAGCGCCTAGCGCAGCGGCCTCCTCAAGCACGCAGCACCAGTCCAGCACCGTCATCGTGCCGTGGTTACCGTAGGGTCCGCTATCCGCGTAACAGTGCCGGCAAGCCAGGTTGCACAGGCTGGTGAGCTCGCACCACACGAAGCGCAACGGTTCGATCTCCTCGATCGGCAAACGCTCGCCGTCCCTCCCCATCTGCACCTACCTCACAGGAGGATGGTCGTTAGGGCAAACGAGCCAGCTAGACATATCGTGCATTATATCTCGAAATCAGGCGAGATCGCCAGTGTCTGAGGCATGTCGCGTGCTCCGATGGCTCAGCGCCCGTGGGCGACATCTGGGCTTGCCCCGCTTCGACGGACAACCAAGATATGTGGCGATAGCCATGGGAGGTTGTTCACCGATGGAGAAGGCAATGCAGCAGAAGCGACCCAGGAGGGCGTTCACGGCCGCCTACAAGCGGAGGTGGTGGAGCTCTGCCGGAAGGAAGACCGCTCGATCTCGGGGGCTGCGCATGCCGCATAATCCAGTTATCTGTCGAATCGGGGCAAGCCCATTTGCAATCGGTGGCCTGGGTGTTGCGATCCTGCTGGTCTTCGTACCGATTTCGGTGTTTCGCTACCGGTGCGGGACTTCGCGCTAGTTACCGGTGGGTCTGGCCTTTTGCGGGTAGATCGTTTCTCCGCGGGCCAGCATGGCGACCAGCTGTCGAATGCGACGGGCCCGCCTCTCCGGCTTCTGCGCAGTTTCGACGCGATAGAGGATTGCATAGCGGTTCCGGGCGCTGAGAGCCGCAAACATGGCTTTCGCCGCCGGGTCTGCGTCTTAAAGCCGCGACCAGATCGGGCGGCACTTCGGCCGCTGCCTGGCCGGCGTAAGCGGCTCGCCAGCGGCCATCGGCGGTGGCGCGCTCCATCTCAGCTAGACCGGCCGGATGCATGCGTCCTTCGGCCCGCAACTTTTCACAGAGCTCCACATTGCGCTGGGACCAGGCGCTCCGGGGCCGCCGCGGTGTGAACCGCAACCGGTAAGTGTTCTCATCCCGGCGTTGGAGCTGGCCGTCGATCCAGCCGTAGCAAAGTGCCTCTTCCAGCGCCTCGTCATACGTGAGCCGCGTAGGCTCGGTGGTCAGTCTTTTGGCCAGCACGAGCCAGACGCCGCGGGAATCGCCGTGATGCTGATCTAGCCACTCTCGCCAGGCGCGGGCATCAGGCACGGTCAGCTCGGGCGGTTGCTCCGGCACGAGGCCTAGTTTGCCAGAGGAGCTCCTGGCTGCGGACCCCGCCCAACCCTCGTCGGGCCCCGCCGATGGCGAGGTGGCTCCCCCTGAATGGGGGGTTAGAGCTGGGCGGCGTGGCCTGCGACTCGCCGGAGCTGGACGCTCTGAAGCCTGGTGGCGGCAGCTTCGGATGGCCGCCTGCTGATTGAGCAACACCCGCTGACAATGACCCACACGGACCACGCTGGTACAGTCAGAATGAGGATGATGGTGCCCAAGATCCGGTAGTAGGCAACATCGGAGGCCAGTACCAGGCACTTTATGATCCGGCGGGCAACATGACCTGCCGCTCCCTCTCTTCGGCCACCTTGTGCCAAGGCACTGCCAGTGTCACCCAGAGATGCTTTGGGCCAGCTCCAGCAGTAGCAGAACCAACCCCAAAACCCCTCTTCTCAGATCCGGTACTATTAGTTGGCTGAATCCGACGAAGCGAGGCTTCGTAGACAACAATGCTCAGCGCCGAGACAACACTCAGTGAATTGCCCATACTTAACATCGGAATCGCAACTGCACAGTCGGCCTGAGCCAGGACATCTCCTGAGACTCCCGCCATCTCATCTCCGATCACAAGACAGACGGGAAATCTGAACTGGGCCTGGTGTGGATGCAGAGCGTTGTCTGTGATCTCAATAGCCACGATCTGATAACCCAAGCCCGTAATTGTGCAATCTGGAGTCCAGTGTTAGGACAGCGACGCCAGGGAGCCCATCGCTCGGTTCCCATCGACGTCTTGCAGATCCTAGGTTTGGGTCAGCTTTCTCATAGCCCCACATCAATGCCAACTAGCAGATAAGGATGGGCGGCGAGGCTAGCCTCGCCGCCTCTCCCAGCCTCCTCCCTATTCCCCCCTTCCAAGGAAACGATTCGTCTAGGCCGCCCGACAGGGCTCCTCGACCATCGCGTCGCATGCGGGCAACGGCTCCGACGCCTTCACCATTGGCAGCACCGCCAGCAACAAGCGTGAAGGGTGCTCGCGGTCGTGGAAGATTGCGTTGTGCTCGCTGGCCCCCGGCGTATCCAAGTCCCAGGGATGGGAGCTGGGTGGCACCGGCAGGCCCAACAGAGTCTGGCTGGTGAAGTTGGGTGGAGTGGTGATGGTCACCCTAATCCTCATCCCGGCCCGGAACAGGTAGGTGAAGGGTGGCAGTCCCACCCTGACCAGGACCGGCTGGTCGAGCGGCATGGGCTGAACGTCCTGGGGCAGATGGGTGTGAACCGGCACCAACTGCGTCGAGTGCTTCAGGTCCAGCGCCCGGCGTGAGCCACGCAAGAAGCCCTCTTGCACGAACTGCTCTTGCCCATCCGGGCGGATGGCGCTCAACGTCACCTGGAGATCGGTGTTCTGATCCTGGGCGAAAAGTCGCGACACCCAAACATCGAGGCTGGCCGGATCCGCGACCGCCAGGTCGTGCTCCAGGGGAGCGCTAGTGTAGGCAACCCCGCAGACCCCTGCCTGAGGCCGAGGCGTCTGTTGCTAAAGCTGGGCGTAAGTCGTCGCCGAGGTGACGCCCGAGGGCGAGCACTGGGTGGTCTGCCAGGTGTAGGTATCGGGGCCACCACTGCCGCGCTCGCCCCTGACCAACGATCCCCGCTCCGAGAGGGCCAAGCTCAAGATTCGCCCGGCGTCGGCCAAGGCGTGGTGGAGAGTGGTCATCTGCCCGATCTGGGAGGTGCCCACCTCCCACCCCAACCAGACCTTGGGGCCCTGCTCGAAGCCGTTCTTCTGGCCCCGCACGAAGCGGTCCATGAAATGGAGGGCGAGCTGGGCCTGGAATTGGCCGAAGGGACCAGCCACCACCTGACCGTCGTGATCACCGTTGGAGAGGACCAGCCAGTGCGGCACGTGAAGCTGGCTCAAGGCTTCAGTGGCATAGCTGCCCAGCTGCTGATCCTGGCCGAACTCCTGCATCAGCACCGGGACCGCGATCTCGGAGAGATGCGCCGCCGGCGAGCGCTCGGCCAGCAGCCCCACGTCGAAGGGATTGTTGACTGTCAAAAGATAAGGACGCAGGGGCAGATCATGCTGACGCTGGACCAAGGTAGCCTGGCAAGCCGTGTCTCCCTCCTGCACCCCGGCCTGGGCTCCGATCAGGGACAGTTGCCACTGGGCGAGGCTCCACCAAGTGGTCATGCCGTGGTTGTAGATCCCACCCGGATAGGCAACCCCTCGGTAGAGGTCGGCCTCGGTGGCGATCACGGTGATCGCTTGCAGGTGAGGTGGCCGTTACTCGGCCACCAAAAGCGCATTGATCGACGAATCGGAAACGCCGATCTCACCCACCCTGCCGTCGGACCAGGGCTGATGGGCGATCCACTCCACCACGTCTCGGCCGTCGCGGCCCTCGGTAGCGAAGGGATCCCAGGTGCCCTGGGAGCAGCCAGTACCCCGGACGTTGACGCCGAGCACCGCGTATCCCGCGGCCAGGAAAGCATCGGGATGGCTGCCGATCATGGGGGAGCCAGGCAAAGGACCGCTCCCCGCCGAATAGGTGTCGTACACCAAGACGGTAGGAAAGCGACCCTTAACGGAGGGCAAGAGCAGCGTGTAGCGCAGGCAGGTGCCATCTTTGACCGGCAGGTAGCCAGCCACCGTCACGCTTCCGGCAGGAGCTCCAGGGGAGTTAGCGATGGCCTTGGGTCCCGGGCAAGACGCCGATGACACATCGGAGGCGACTGCCGGGACCGCACTCAGAATCAAAGCCCCCAGGCCCAGGCCAGTTAGCCACATCCATCTTAGCGCCATCTTAGCGCCATGACACTCCCCCTACACTTGCATCAAGCTGCAGTACGTCCCGGTTCCGGAGGCAGTATAGTCGGCGCCCAGGCGATGGTCAACGACCATCGACCGCTTGAACCAGGCCAAGCGGCTGACTCAGGGTTGCCCAGAGGCCTGGTCCGCCAACCGGTATCGAGCGCCTCCCCATCCCGGGGTCGATCGCTACCGAGCCCGCAATCCAGCTGGGCTCCGACGTCGGGCCGAAGGTGCTCTCAACGGTTACCGAGCCTCGGCGACACAGGGCCAGCGGGGAGCACCCAGCTCCCGGGAGATTCCACGAGCAGCCTCGCTGACCGCCACCCCAACGCCGCGAGCCAGTCCGCGTCGAAAGAGTCTCTCGCTGGCATCGACCACCCCGATGGCTCCCACCGCCCGTCCGGATGTGGCCGAACATGGCCGCCCCCACGCTCGACTCACCGAGTACCGCCTCGTCTCTTTCCGTAGCCAGACCGTGTTCCCTGATCACTTGCAGCTCGTGGCGCAGCTCCTCTGACCCCAAGGTGTGCTTGGTCAGCCTGGCCAGCGGCTCCGCCAGGGGGTCCTCGACCAGCTCTGGAGAGGAAAGGGTAAGGATCGCCTTGCCCAAGGCGCTGGCGTGTAAGGGCAACTGCGCGCCCACCTCGAGAACTCCAAAAGCGGTCTCCGGGCTGAACACGTGATGGATCACCACCACGCTGGCGCCGTGCCCAACCCTCACCCGCACGGCAGCTCTGGTCCTGACCGCCAACCGATCCGCATAAGTGACCGACCGCGCCCTCAGCTCGTTGAGGTCGAGATGGGAGTACCCCAACTGGAGCAAACCGGGACCCAGCTGGTATTTGTCGGAAGCGGGGTCCTGCTCCACGAAGCCGTGCGCCTGCAGCGTCTGGAGCAACCCATGAACGGTGGGCCGGGCCAGCCCCAGTCGCTCGGCCAGCTCGCTGACCCCCAGGTGTCGGGGGCCACTGGCCAGTGTCTTCAAGATGGTTGCGGTCCGGTCGATGGACTGGATCGTCGGCCAGGGTCGGCGATTCGGCATTGCTGAATCCCTGTCTGTAATGTAGATTGGGCTTGATGTCTCGGGATGGTTTTCGGAGCGGCAAATGGTCGGCATTGTACTGGTCTCCCACAGTTCCCAACTGGCTTCAGGCCTGGCCGAGCTGATCGCTCAGGTCGCCGGTGCCAAGGTCAAAGTAGAAGCCGCCGGGGGTGGCCCTGACGGCTCCCTGGGCACCAGCTCGGATGCCATCCCGTTAACCTTGGCCCGCGCCAACTGGGGTCAGGGGGTGGTAGTCCTGGCTGATCTGGGCAGTGCCGTCTTGACCGTCAAGCACTTGCTGGAGAACGATAGTGATCAGATTCGGCTGGTGGATGCCCCCTTTGCGGAAGGAGCGGCAGCAGCAGCCGTCACCGCGACGGGGGGGAGGGCCTTTGGAGGAGGTGGTCAGGGCAGCCGAGGAAGCACGGCGTGCCCATAAATTCTGAGGTACAGGTGACCCTGGCCGATGGAGTCGCGCTCCATACTCGGCCCGCCGGACAATTCGTGAGGACCGCGATGCGTTTCCGCTCCCGACTTACGGTTGCGATCGGTGAACGGGAGGCCGACGCCAAGAGCATCCTGGCGGTGCTGGCCCTGGGGGCCAAAGGAGGCACAGTACTCCGGCTCCGAGCTGAAGGTGAAGATGCCGAGGCCGCCTTACGCGCCCTGGCGGGCTGTGTGGCCGCCCTTTCGGAGTAGAGCCAGTGCCCTCTGGCGACAGTCGGCGTAGCGCATCTCACGCACCCAGCTCCTGACTTCTCCCACTCTGGCCGCTCCCACGCTTATCTCATCCACGTCCAGTCCCACCAGCAAGGGAAGGGACAGTGCTTGGGAGGCGGCTTCCCCGCAAATCTCGACCGGGATACCGACCGGGTGGGCAGCGCGCACCGTGGCGTCGATCAGGCCCAGGATCTGGGGATGACCGATAGGCGACGACGAAGCCCGTTCACGACCCAGGCCCAAGACCAATTGCACCAAGTCGTTGGTGCCCAAGCTGAGGAAGTCCAGCTTCTGGGCCAAGAACTGGGCTTGGTTCGCGGCTTGAGGGGTCTCGATCATGGCCCCCGGAGCTCGTCTTCGTTCCCCGACCAGGGCGGCCAGCACCCGCTTGACCGCCCGCACTTCCTCCACCTAGGTCACCATGGGGATCGAGGTCCGTAGTTCGACCCCCTGGCCGGCGTTCAAGATGGCTTGCAACTGGTCTCGCAGCGCCTGGGGATGCCGGAGCAAGAGCTCGATGCCGCGCCAGGAGGTGCCGGCAAGCAGCCTGTGGGATGGTGAACGCCAAGCTGTCCCTGGCCGAGCGCGTCTTCAGGTGCGAGGGATGCGGCCTGGTCATCGACCGAGACGTGAACGCGGCAAGGAACCTACTCGTGCTCGCCGTCAGTGGCAGAGGGGCCTGTGGAGCCGAGGTAAGGGGACCCCACGAGGCTGACCTCGTGGGGTCCCCGGTAAGACCCGGCGGTGATGCTGGGCACACGGCGCCAACGGGGGTCCCCGCGAAGCCTGCTTCGCGGGGTGAACGGGGGTCCCCGCGAAGCCTGCTTCGCGGGGTGCAAAGCAGGAACCCGGCACCGCGCGAGCGGGTACGACCGGGACCGCCAGAGGTCCCCACGAAGCTGGCTTCGTGGGGTACCCCGCCACCGGGCAACTGGTGGCGGTGGGTCGGGTGGTTACTCATGACCACTGACTCGCAACGGAGAACCGTCGTCGAGCGGTGCCGGCCCGGCCCCTGCCGCCCGACCGCCCAGGCGTCTGGCGTGGCCCGAGCCTGCGTGCACCGGGCCTCGGCCGGGAGCCGTGGCCGAGCTCCCGGAGGGGCGGTGGAGATGGTCGTGGCCCTCACCCCGGCCGGAGGGCGGGCCGGGCTCCCCCGGCTCCGACAGCCGGCGCTCGCGAGCGGCGCGGTCTCGGCCCCGCTCGCTTGCGCCTCGTGCCGATCCGGATGGGGATCTGGGACGGTGCCGGCCGCGGCGGCGGGTCGGGGGCGCCCGGGCTGTGGGCGCCGGCGTGCTGGGCGGAGGCAGCGGCCGGACGTGGCGGACGGTCGCGCGGACGGCGGTGAACGCGGCCGGATCGGGAGCCGAGAGGGACGGGCCGGGGGGAGAGCCGCCGATGCGAGACCGGGCCGGCCGCCGTCGGCCCGGCCGGGCCGAACCGGGCGCCGGTCGCCTCCGGCCTCACCGGGCCGCGGCGCTCGAACTCGGAAGGGGGCGCGATGGCGGCGGCACCGCCGCCCACGTGGCGCCGGACCGAGACCGCCACCTGACCCCGCCGGCTGGGGCCTGGGGCCGCTCCTGGGGGCTCGGGCGCGGGTCTGGTCCGGGGGCTCCGCCACCCCGACCGGCGGCCTGGCCGGGGCGACCCGGGTCCCCCTTGCTGCGCGGGGTGGCCCGGCGTCCGTCGAGGCGGCCGAGGACGGGCCTCGACCGGGCGCCGCCGGCCCGCCGTCCGTCGGCGACGGGGTGCGGTGCGGCCGCGCGCCGGAGCGACCACGGCCGGCGTCGGAGCGGGAGCGGTAGGGCGGGCCTGCGGCCTCGACCGGGGTCAGCCCGATCCGCCCAGGGGGGGATGACCCCGTCCCCAGGAGCGGCCGACCGGCCCCGACGCGCGCCGGCGAGCGCTCCTGACGCCTTCCATCGGTCCGGTCCGGCCCCTCGTGGGTCGGTGGCCCTGACCTCGTCCAGCCGCCCCAGCTGGGCCAGCGCTCGCTCCAGGTCGCGGTGGGCGGGGGCGGTGCCCTCGAGTTGCCAGGGCATCTTGCCCGCCTCGACCGCCGCCCGTGCCAGCCGGACCAGGACGTCGGGGATGTGCCCTTCGGGCACGCGACTCAGGTGTGCGCCCCGGTAGTTGCTGACGATCGCCTGGATGGCCTTGGGCGCCGCTTGAGGTCGACCGCCCCGTCGTCGGATCGATGGGAAGGGCCCAGGTGCGAGGGTCGTTGGGGTTCCCGACGTAGGCGAAGCAGGAGGCGGGCAGGCGGTATCGGGGATGGAGGACGGTCTCGGTACCGCCGGTCGGAGCTGTGCCCCCCGGTCCCGGGGCCAGCTCACCCAGGGCCTGGAGGCGTGCCTCGGCACCTTCGGGAGGCCTCCGGTAGATGCCGTCCACGCTGAGCCACCAGAGATCGCCCTCGCCCACGGCGGAGTCGAGCCGAACCAAGGCCCGACCCCGCAGACCCCCGCCCTCGAGGTCGGCGGCGTAGAGCAGGTAGCCGTCCGAGACGGCGATCGACTGGACCCCCTGCTCGCGGGCGTAGCCCCATGCCTGACACAGCGCTTCGTCCAGCGCAGGGCGACTCCAGGTGAGCGCACCGGGCCGCTTTGCCTCGACGATCAGGTACTTGATGCCGAGGCGGCTCAGGAGCAGGTCGGCGCGTCCCACCTGATGGCTGAGATCCCCGACCGACCAGTCCAGCACGGCGGTGAAGAGGTCCTCGAGGATCTCCTCGGTTGCCCGCTCGGCCGCGTGGCCGTACCGCGCGCGCTCGCGGAGCCGCATCGCTCGACGGACCTGGAACTCGGGCCATGCAGCCTGCAGGTGACGAAGGCAGCGTCAGTCGGAGGCCGGTTTCTCGACCTCGGCCATCGCCGGCCCATAGATACCACACGAAGCTGGCCCATGGCGCAGGCGCTTCGCGGCCCGACGCGGGGGGCGTCCAGCGCCGGGCCGCGTCGGATGCCGAGCCACGGCCGGGGCCGCCGGGGGTGATCGCCCGACCGCGCCGTGGTGGCGGGAGAGGGCCGGCCCCAGGTGGATGCACCCACCGCGGACGGAGGCTCGGATGACGGCACCGGGTCCTGCTCCCTCTCAGCCGCGGCGGAGGCGGCGGCATGCCGGGGATGGGCGGCGCCCCGGACTCCGCCGGGCCGCGCACTCGACCGCGCCGGGACGGGGAAAGACGGACGCCCATCGGCGCCGGGGAACGCGATCGGAGCCGGTCGATGACGCGGGGTGGTGGGGGAGCGCCGCCCGCCGGGTCCGACGGCCCTCCGCCGGCCGCCTCGGATCGGACCGCGATCGGAGGACCGAGGACGGTCGGGTGCTGGCCGGCGTTCCGGACCGGCTGTCCGGCGCCGCGGTGCGGCTCCTCCCGAGCCACGAGCGGGCCGGGTGGGCGACGGCCCGGCGACCGCCGTCACCGGCCGTGCCGGGCTGCGGAGCGGTGTCCGGTCCGTCGCGCAGGCCTCCACCGGGGCCGCGGCCGAGGTCGCCCTCGAGCGCCCCGGCCCGGGTGCTCCTGCCCGTGGACCCGGGTGGCGGCGTCGGGCGATCGCAGCCGCTGGCCAGGGGCCCCGCCCCCTTGGGGCACCCCAGGACGGTGGGCGGCCGATCGGCTCCCCATCCTTCCCGGGCGAACCCCGGTGGCTGACGGCGGCCGCTGCTGGCCGTCTCAGGGGCGTAGGCCGGAAGCGGCCGAGCGTGGCCCGGCGCCTCGCCCCCCACGCCCCTTCATGCACGCTCGGCCCCGGTGCCGCCCCGGTTTGCGACCGCCACCGTCCAGCCCGTCCGCCCTCCGGAGGGCCGGCGGGCCTCCTGGCGAGGCGTTCAGTCGTCGACCTCGACGATCAGCTCGATCTCGACCGCGATGCCGGACGGGAGTTCGGCCATGCCCACGGCCGAACGTGCGTGCCGCCCGCGGTCGCCGAAGAGGTCGACCAGCAGGTCGGAGGCGCCGTTGATCACCTTCGGCTGCTCCCGGAATCCCGGCGCCGAGTTGACCATCCCCAGCAGCTTCACCACCCGGCGCACCCGGTCGAGATCTCCGATCGCCGCCCTCAGCGTGCTCAGGCAGTTCAGGGTGGCGACCCGGGCCGCCCGGTACGCGGTCTCGAGGTCCAGGTCGGCGCCGACCTTGCCCAGGTACCGTCGATCGGGGTCCGGCCGGGGGCCGTGTCCGGACACGAACACGAGATGGCCGGTGCGCACCGCGCCGACGTAGTTGGCCACCGGCGCGCCCGGCTCCGGGAGCGTCAGCCCGAGTTCGCGGAGCCGGTCGTCGATCTTCGACATGCAGAGCCTCCCGAGGACGCGGTCAGGTGGATCGTTCCGGGGCATGGGCGGTCGGGTGCCACCGGTCGATCGTGCGCGGCGGCGGGAGCGCGTGGATCATCGGTGGCGCCGAGGGCGTGCGTGCCCTGGATGCCCAGGGAGGGTATCAGCTGCGCGCGAGCGCCGCGATCTGCAGGCGGAGCCATCGAAAGGGTCCGTCGCCGGCGGGGTGGCCGGCCTCGATCTGCTCCGGGTGCCACTGCACGGCCAGCACGGGCGTGTCCACGCCGAGGGCGGCTTCGACCACGCCATCGAGGGAGCAGGCGGCGGCTCTCAGGCCGTTGCTCAGCTCTCGCACCGCCTGGTGGTGGAGGCTGTTGACGGTCGCCCGCTCACCCAGCAGCTCCCGCAGCTCGTCGTCCACGACTTCGATCTCGTGAAAGACGGGGATCGGCCCGTCGGTGCCATGGTGCAGCCAGCCTTCCTCCGGCGCCAGGTGTTGCTCCAGTGAGCCACCGAGCGCGACGTTCAGGAGCTGCAGGCCACGGCAGATGCCGAGGATGGGAATGCGGCGCGCGATCGCGCTCCGAGCCAGCTGGAGCTCGAAATCATCGCGCTGGCGGATGGTCGGGCCCAGCCGGGGATGCGGCGGGTGGCCGTAGAGCTCGGGGTGGACGTCCGAGCCGCCGGTGAAGATCAGCGCGTCGACCAGGTCGAGGTACGCCTCGGCGTGGCCGGGATCGAGCGTCGGGATCGCGATCGGGAGCATGTCGAAGGCGAGCGCCCGGTCGAAGTAGTTGAGGGCGAACAGGGCCAGGTCCTCTTCCGGCAGGCTGCAGGCCCGGGTGGCTTCGGCGAGGACCAGGTACCCGAGCACGCCGACCACGGGGAAGTCGGTGGTCCGGCTCGCGTCCCTCGCCTCCAGGTCTCGGTCGCGTTTGACGGTGCCGAGCATGGCCGATATAATGCCGCAAAATCCTGCAAATGGTACAACCTTTTGACCAAATGGCCACGCCTTCGCGCAAGAGGCTCGGCGAGCAGGTCGCCGAGCTGCTGCTCGCGGCCATCCGGCTCCACGAGTTCTTGCCCGGCGAGAAGCTCCCGAGCGAACGGGAGCTCTGCACCCGGCTGGGCGTGAACCGCACCGCCGTACGGGAGGGGCTCCGCTGGCTCGAGCACCAGCGCTTCATCGAGATCCGCCGTGGCAAGTACGGCGGCGCCTTCGTCCTGCACGCGCCGGCGGACCTGGCCGTGGCGCGCATCCGCGACAAGATCGCGGACCTTCGCCAACTCCTGGAGTTCCGGGCGGTGATCGAGCCCAGAGCCGCCGGCATGGCCGCGGAGCGGATCGAGGACGTGGAGCTGCAGCGGCTGCGGGAGCTGCACGCGCGTGAGCAGGAGGAGCTGGGCTTGACCCGCGCCCAGCTGCGCGCCATCGACGTCGAGATCCACGAGATCATCGCCAGCGCGTCCAAGAACCAGTACATCCTGCGGGCCGTCCAGGACATCCGGTTGCGGCTCGCCCCCGCGCTCGACGTGATCGGCCGAAGCCTGACCCGTCGGCGCGAGTCGCAGACGGGTCACGCCGAGCTGCTGGAGGCGCTCGGGCGGCACGACGTCCCCTCGGCCGTGGCGGCCATGGAGCGCCACGTGGCCGCCACCCGCCGAGCGATCGCCACCGCTCTGGCGGAAAAAGGCATCGAGCTGGACCGGGTACGGTCGTCCCCCGCCTCCGTACCGGCCTCCGCGGAGGAGGGCACGCCGGCCCGGCTCGCCGACGAAGTGGGCTGAGGACATCGAGGATGCCCGAGCCCGCTCGGCTCACGCCCGCCACCGAGGTTGAGGAGATCGATGGGTAAGCTCGACGGCAAGGTTGCGATCATCACCGGTGCCGGCAGCGGCCAGGGCCGCGCCGCGGCGCGCCTCTTCGCCAGCGAGGGCGCCTGCGTGGTCATCGGTGAGATCCACGAGGACAACGGCCGATCGGCGGCGGAGGAGATCGTCGCCGACGGCGGCCATGCCGTCTTCGCGCCCTGCGACGTGTCGCAGGAGGCCCAGGTCAAGGCCATGGTCGAGCTGGCCGTCGCCACCTTCGGGCGGGTCGACGTCCTCTACAACAACGCCGGGCTCTGGCTGTCCGCGCGCGGCAACTACCGCCCGGGCGTCACCGACGCGCCCTCGCCCCTGCTCGAGGACAACGTCTGGGAGCGGACGATCGGGGTCAACCTGAAGGGCGTCTACCTGGGCTGCAAGTACGCCATCCCGGAGATGCGGAGAACGGGCGCCGGCTCGATCATCAACACCTCCAGCATCGCCGCCCTCCGCACCGGACGCGGCGGGAACTCGGACGCCTACACCGCGGCCAAAGGTGGGGTGATCGCGATCACCCGCACCCTGGCCGTCGAGCACGCGCCGTACCAGATCCGCTGCAATTGCATCATCCCCGGCGCCATCCACACCCCGCTGGCGGGTCCCTTCACGCCCGAGTACGAGGAGGCCGTGCGTCAGAGCATCCCCCTGGGCAGGTGGGGCCAGCCCGAGGACGTGGCCAGGATGGCGCTCTTCCTGGCCTCGGACGACTCCTCCTGGATCACCGGTCAGCTGTTCGTGGTCGACGGCGGGTACACGGCCGTATGACGCGAGCACGGCCCCAGCGGGGCAACCGGGCATGAGGGTGGCGCTCGGCCAGCTCGAAGCCGGCCCCGAGAAGGCAGCGAACCTCGCCGCCATGGAAGGGCTGGTCGAGCGGGCACGCGCGGCCGGGTCGCGGCTGGCCGTGTTCCCGGAGGCTGCCATGGTACGAGCGGAGCCCGAGGCGGACCTGGCCGCGCTGGCGGAGCCGCTGGACGGGCCCTTCCTCGGCCGGCTGCGGGACGTCGCCGCGGAGGCCGGGGTCGCGGTCGTGGCCGGGATGTTCGAGTCGATCCCGGGGGCGCGCCAGGTCCACAACACGGTGGTGGCGATCGGCGGGGACGGCGCGCTCCTGGCCGTCTACCGGAAGATCCACCTCTACGACGCGTTCGGCTACCGCGAGTCGGCCCGCGTCCGGGCCGGCCCGGGGGAGGTGGCGGTCTTCGACCTGGACGGGCTTCGGTTCGGGATCGCGACCTGCTACGACCTGCGCTTCCCGGCCCTCGCCGAGGAGCTGTCCGTCCGGGGGGCGGAGGCCATCCTCCTGCCCGCCGCCTGGATGCGGGGGCCGCTCAAGGAGGATCACTGGGAGGTGCTGGTGCGCGCCCGGGCGATCGAGAACACCGTGTACGTGGCGGCCGCCGCCCAGACCGGACCTCGCTTCGTGGGCCGCAGCCTGGTGGTCGACCCCATGGGGGTCGTGGTCGCCGGGCTCGGCGAGGTCGAGGGCCTGCTCGTCGCCGACCTCGACCCGGCGCGGGTGGGCCAGGTACGCGCGACCAACCCGAGCCTTCGGAACCGCCGCCCGGACGTCTACCGCGCCTGGCGCGAGGGCTCGATGGCGCCGAGCAGAGTGGCGACGGGGCCATGACCCGGCCGGCCGTGGTCGGGGTGGTCGGTTCACGGATCGGGGCCGCTGCCGCGGCCGAGATCGGATACGGCCGGCGCGAGCTCGACGCCTACGACCTCGGTTGCATGGTGGCGCTGGCCCGGGCGGGCATGGCCCCGGTGGGGATCGGCTCGCTGGAGCCGGTGGCGGACCAAGTGCTGGACGTGGTCGACGGGCTGGTGCTGAGCCCGGCTGGCCGCTGCGCAGGGCCGGGCCCGAGGGCGGCCCTCCACCCCGCCCCGACCGTGCGCGCCCTGGTCAGGGAGGCGCGCCGCCGCCGGGTGCCCGTGCTGGCCATCTGCGGCGGGATCGCGGGGCTCCTGGCGCCGCCAGCCGACGGCGGTTCGGTGGCTGTGGCGTCCGCGGTGGGGGGGTCCGAGGTCCCGCAGAGCGTGCAGGTGGTCGACCTGGCGCTGCAGGAGGTGCTGGGTGGCGAGGTGGCGGTGGCCCTGCCCCACCTCCCGCGGGGCCCGGCCGCCGCCGACGGCCTGGCGGTGGCGGCCGTGGCCGGCGACGGCTCGGTGGCGGCGCTGTCGGGGACCACGGTGCCGGTGCTGGCGGTCTGGTGGCACCCGGAATCGTTGCCCGCGGGCGACCCGGCCCGGGAGGGCGTCTTCCGCTGGCTGCGTCGGAGCATCGCGGCCCGGGTCGGTGGGTGAACGGTGATGGCGGTGAGGCAGGGATCTCTCGGAGGCGGGTGACATGGCGGCGACCGCGGATGGCAGGGTGACCGGCGCCCCCGCGCCGGACGAGCTGAGGCGGAAGGTGCTGGACGCCATCTCCAGCCAGGGCATCGACAGCGTGCGGCTGGTGACCTTGGACATGCACGGCGTGCCCAGGGCCAAGCTGCTCACCGCCAGGCACTTCGAGCGGGTGATGACGAGAGGGCATCCCTGGGCGCTGCCCTTGCTGGCCTGCGATCTCTGGGAGGACATGAGCGAGGAGGAGCGGGCGCTCGGGGTCGAGATCGGCTTCGGGAACGGCTTGCTCCTACCCGACCTCGACAGCTTCGTGAAGCTGCCCTGGCTCCGGGGTACGGCGCAGGTGATGGCGGACGTGTTCGACCGGGAGATGGTTCCCCAGCCCTCGCCGCGCCAGGTGCTGGCGTCGGTGCTGAGAAGGGCGGCCGCCCTCGGCTACGAGCCGGTGTTCGGCACCGAGCTCGAGTTCTACGTCTACAAGCCGGAGCTGGGCGACCAGGGCTTCGACGCGGTCTTCGGCCGACAGTCGTGGTTCTCGATCAACGCCATCGGGCTCACCCAGCCGTTCATCGACGCGGTCTACGACGTCGTCCGCGCCATGAACGTGCCCGTCTACGAGATGTTCAGCGAGCACGGGGCGGGTCAGTTCGAGGTCAACCTCGAGCCGGGCTCCGGCGTCAAGGCGATCGACGACGTGGTGAACCTGAAGATCGCCATCAAGGAGGTGGCGCAGAGCCTGGGGCTCAAGGCCACCTTCCTGGCCAGGCCCACCAACCTCTGGGAGACGCCGGTCTCGGGTTACCACCTGCACCAGACCTTGAAGGACGCCTCCGGCGGCAACGCGTTCTACGATCCCGGCGCTCCGGATTCGCTGTCGGAGGTGGCCCGGCACTACGTCGGGGGGCAACTGGCGCACGCGGTCGCCATGACCGGTATCGCCGCGCCTACGGTCACCGCCTACAAGCGGTACGTTCCCGGCACCTGGGGACCGGTGCGGGTCTCCTGGGCGGTGGACAACCGGACGGCGCTGATCCGTGCCATCCGCTCCGAGGAGAACACCCACATCGAGAACCGGCTCGGCAGCTCCGACGCCAATCCCTACTTGCTGGCGGCGGTCAACGTGGCGGCCGGCCTGGACGGGGTCGCGCGACGTCTGGAGCCGGGCCCGCCCGGCTCCGGCCAGCTGGTCGAGGACGAGACGCTCCAGCGGCTCCCCAGGACCCTGGCCGAGGGCGTGGCCGCGTATGCGGCGGACGAGGTGCTGGTGGAAGCGCTGGGCAGGGATTTCAGCCGCATCTACTGCGGGGTGCTGCGCAGGGACTGGACGCGATACCTCGAGCACGTCTCGGACTGGGAGATCCGCGAGTACCGGGAGATGCTCTGATGGGCACCTCGACCTCCGCCTCGCCGAGCGCCGACGCGATCTCCTGGCGCGCCCGGCGGGTCCAAGCCCCGATCGAGGTCAGCCGCCTGGTCGTGCACTCCTTGGAGCTGCCCATGGTCAGCAGCTTCCGCACCGCCTACGGGACCACCGTGCGCAAGCGCAGCATCCTGGTGCGCCTCGAGGACGGGGAGGGCGTGGTGGGCTGGGGTGAGGCGTCGGGGGCGGAGCTGCCGACCTACGCCCCGGACACCCACGACAGCACCTGGTATGCCCTGACCAGGCTCCTGGCGCCGCTCGTGGTCGGCCACCGGTTCGAGGGGCCGGCGGCGATGATCGACGCCTGGAAGGACCTCAAGGGCTACCACTGGGCGATGCACGCGCTGGAGTGCGCCGCCTGGTCGGTGGCCTCCCAGAAGCTGGGCCGTCCGCTGGCGGAGCTGTGGGGCGGGGTGCGCGACGCCATCCCGGTCGGCGAGAGCTTCGGGATCAAGGACACGCTGCCGGAGCTGCTGGAGGAGATCGAGCGGCGGATGGAGGAGGGCTACTGCCGGATCAAGGTCAAGATCGAGCCCGGCTGGGACGTCGACGTGCTGCGCGCGGTGGCGCGCAGGTTCCCGGGCGTTCCGCTCAGCGCCGACGGCAACTGCGGGTACGCCGGCATCGAAGGCGGCCCCTGGGCCGCGCTCGACGAGCTGGGCCTGCTGATGATCGAGCAGCCCTTGGCCGGTGAGGCGCTCTGCGACCTGGCCGATCTCCAGGCCTCCCTCCGTACCCCGATCTGTCTGGACGAGAGCGCCAGCTCTCCCGAGATCACCCGTGCCGCCCTCCGTCTCGGGTCGGGTCGCATCGTGAACATCAAGCCGGCTCGCCTCGGCGGCATCCTGGCGAGCATGCAGGTGCACGACCTGTGTCGACAACGGTCGGTCCCCGTCTGGTGCGGCGGCATGCTCGAAAGCGGTATCGGGCGCGGGTTCAACCTGGCCCTGTCATCCTTGCCGAACTTTACCTTGCCCGCTGACATGTCGCCGGCGAAGATCTTCTACGCGGAGGACCTGGTCGAGCCGACGTTCGACGTGCGAAAGGACGGCACGATCCCGGTCCCACGGGGGCTCGGCTGTGGATTCCATGTTCAGGAGGAGCGGATAGAGCGTTACACGATGGCCAGGTGGACCAGCGACTGAGCGCGAAGGACGAAGGTGGTCGCCCAGCGCGCTGCTCGACCCTGAGAAAGGAGGGATGGAATGTCAGTATCGGATAGCGCCGACGACGCGACCGTCACCAGGTTCGGCTATCCCCAGCAGCTGAAACGTTCGCTGGGCTACATCTCGCTGTTCACGATCTCGTTCTCGGTGATCTCGATCACCACCGGCATGTACGTGAACTTCGGGTTCGGGATCTCGAACTTCGGGCCGGCGGCGATCTGGACCTGGCCGATCGTGGTGGTGGGTCAGCTGCTGCTGTCGCTGGTTCTGGCCGAGCTGGGCAGCCGGATCCCGATCGCGGGGATCGGGTATCAGTGGGCGGCGAGGCTGGTGAGCCCCGGCCTCGGCTGGGTGATGGCCTTCGGGATCATGGCCGCCTTCACCCTGGCCAGCGGAGGCGAGACCCTGCTCCTGATCGCCCCGCTCATCGCCACCGTCTTCGGCCTCAACGCCGAAAACCTCGTCCTGATGGCCTCGATCGCGGTCGGCGTGCTGGTGCTGGTCGGCATCATCAACGTCGCCAGCGTGCGCATCACGGCTCGTATCAACAACGTCTCGCTGGCCAGCGAGGTGATCGGGACGGTGGTCCTGGGGATCGTCCTGCTGGTGCTCTTCCTCATGCACCCGATCCACGGCATCGGCTTTCTGTTCACGACCAGGAACCCGGCCGGCAACCCGGCCTGGTTCGGCTTCTTCCTCGCCATGCTGATCGGCATCTTCACCATCGAAGGACAGGAGAGCGCCTCCGACCTGGGCGAGGAGGGGCACGGCGTGCAGCGGAACGTACCCAGGGCGATCATCTACTCGGTGATCATCTCCGGCATCTTCGGGATGATCACGCTGTTCTGCGTGGGGTTGGCCATCCCCGACGTGGCCAAGACGGCGGCCTCACCGGCCCCCATCGCCTACATCGCCGAGTACTGGATGGGGCCGGTGGTCTCCAAGCTGTTCATCGTCTGCGTGCTCTACTCGGTCTTCGCCCTGATCGTGGTCTCGGTGGCCGCGATCGCCCGACTGGTGTTCTCGCTGTCGCGTGACAAGATGCTGCCGGCGAGCGAGTTCCTGGGGAAGGTCAACGACCGCACGGGCACGCCGGTGGCGGCGATCTCCGTGGTGACCCTCCTCTTCATCGCGGTGATGCTGTTCGCGGCGCGCTATCCGAACGCGTACACGATCTTGATCGCGTCGACCCCGGTGCTGGCCTACACGGGCTATCTGGTGGTCACGCTCTCGTACGCGCTCCGGCGACACCGGATCGCGCACCTGCCCACCGCGTTCGATCTCGGGAGGTGGGCGGTCCCGGTGTTCGCGCTCACGATCGTCTGGCTGGTGGGCGCCCTCTTGATCCTGACGCTTCCGGGGGTGTTCCACGACGCGGCCAAGACGGCGGCCGTGGTGTACGCGATCGCCATCGTCTGGTACTTCGTGTGGCTCCGACGTCGGATCAAGGAGGGCAAAGCGGGCACCAGCCTGCTCGAGCCCGCGGGGGGCGCCGGGACGGCCTACGCCGGCACTCCCGAAGCCTGAGGTGGCGAGAGCGAGGGGGCGGGGCCGGGCGGAGACTCCGGCCCGGCCCCCAGTCGGCAGGGGAGCCCGCGTAGGAGGTTGGGGTGGCCATGGCGCAGGCTGAGGGGCCGGAGGTCGTGGAGGCGCGTCTGCACATCGCCGGCGAGGAGGTCGCCGGCGCCACCGGCGACACCTACGCCGTCCACAGCCCGGCCAGCGGGCGACACGTGGCCACCGTCGCCGCGGCCACGACCGCGGACGTGGACCGGGCGGTTCGGGCCGCCGCCGAGTCCTTTGAGGGAGGTGGGTGGCGAAGGCGGCCGGTGGCCGCGCGGGCGGCGGTCCTTCACCGGGTCGCCGACCTGCTGCTGGAGCGACAGGAGCGGCTGGCGCTGCTCGAGTGCCGGTGCTCGGGCAAGCCGATCCGGGATTGTCGTGCCGAGGTCGCCGCGGCCGCCCGCTACTTCCGTTTCTATGCCGGCCTGGCGCCGATGCTGACCGGCAGCACCATACCCGTGAACGCGACCGGGCTCGACTTCACGCTGCGCGAGCCGGTCGGCGTCTGCGCGCTGATCGTGCCCTGGAACGGGCCGCTGGTGATCGCGGCCAAGAAGGCCGCCCCGGCGCTCGCGGCCGGGAACTCCATCGTCCTCAAGCCCGCACCGGCGACGCCGCTCACCGCGCTGGAGCTGGAGCGCTGCGCCCGCGAGGCCGGCGTGCCGGCTGGGGTGTTCAACGTCCTGACCGGTCCCGGGCGCGAGCTGGGACGCGAGCTGGTGCGGCACCCACTGATCGACAAGATCAGCTTCACCGGCAGCACCGCCACCGGGCGCGACATCCTCGCCCACGCCGCGGACGGGATCAAGCGCGTCAGCCTCGAGCTTGGCGGCAAGTCACCCGACATCGTGTTCGCGGACGCGGATCTGGAGAGGGTGATCGAGTCGGCCGCCTGGGCCGTCTACTGGAACTGCGGCCAGGACTGCTGCGCGCGCAGCCGGGCCATCGTCCAGCGCCCGGTCTACGCGGAGTTCGTGGAGCGGCTGGCGGCGCGCGCGGCGGCGATGCGGGTCGCCGATCCGCTCCTGCCCGACACCGAGATCGGCAGCTTGATCTCATCGGAGCAGCGCGATCGGGTGCTCGGGTTTCTGGCTCGGGCGAGACGGCAGGGCGCGGAGGTGCGCGGGGGCGGTGAGGTGGTGATGGCCAAGGGCCTGGAGGCGGGGAACGCCGTCGCGCCGGTGGTCGTCGCCGGTGTGAGCCCGGACTCCGAGATCGCCCAGGAGGAGGTGTTCGGGCCGGTCGCCACCGTGTTGCCCTTCGACACCGAGGAAGAGGCGATCGCGCTGGCCAACGGCACTCGGTACGGTTTGAGCGGCTCGTTGTGGACGCGCGACATCGGTCGTGCGATCCGCTTGGCCCGCGAGGTCAGATCGGGGCTCCTGAGCATCAACTCGGACACCAGCTCGTACCTCGAGGCCCCGTTCGGCGGCCGCAAGCAGAGCGGCATGGGACGCGAGCAGGGGCTGGAGGGTCTCTACGACTTCACCGAGCTGAAGAACGTCTACGTGAGCGACGAGTGAGCGGGACCGCGGTCAGGAGGCGAACATGGGCACCACCCGGGGGCTCGACCTGGAGGCCGTCAGACGTGAGCAGTTCCCCGTCACTGGGGAATGGACCTGGTTCAACACGGCGACCTACGGGCCGCTGCCCGTCTGCAACGTGGAGACACAGACGGCGTTCCTGCGCGGCATGTCGAGGGGCGAGGCGGCGAAGGGCGTCGGTCACTGGTGGGAGGGGGCGGACCGTGTTCGCGCCCGGGTGGGGCGGCTGATCAACTGCGACCCTCAGGACGTCGCCATCCTCAAGAGCACGGGCGAGGGGCTGAGCCTGGTCGCCCTCGGGCTGGACTGGGAGGCCGGTGACGAGGTGGTCACCTACGACCAGGAGTTCCCCAGCGGCGTGTACCCCTGGCTGGCCCTCGAGCGCAAGGGGGTCGAGGTCAGGTTCGTGCGCGACGCCGGACGCTGCCGCTTCGAGGTGGAGGACCTGGAGGCGCTGCTCGGTCCGCGGACGCGGGTCGTCTGTCTCAGCCTGGTGAACTTCAGCCACGGGTTTCGAGCGCCGATCGAGCGGATCTCGCAGATCTGCCGCCAGCGGGGTGTGTGGCTGGTGCTCGACGCCGTGCAGGCGGCGGGCTGCATGACCGTCGACGTGCCCTCGCTGGGTGCGCACCTGGTGGCGGCCCACGGCTACAAGAGCCTGTGCTCGGGCTACGGGATCGCGTTCTGTTACGTGGCGCCGGAGCTGCGCGAGGTTCTCGCGGTCCCGGAGCCGGGCTGGAAGTCGATCGAGGACGTCACCGACGTGACCCGGCAGACCGACTACCGTCTCCGGTACGCGGCCGGTGCCCGGCGCTACGAGTCGGGAGTGCAGAACCTCTCCGGCATGTTCGGCATGGCCGCCAGCATCGACCTCTTCCTCGAGGTCGGCATGGACGTCATCAACCAACGGGTGCTCGGCCTCAGCGCCACCGTCGCCGAGCAGGTCGAGCGGAAGGGGTATCGTGTGGTCAGCTCACGCCGGCCCGGTGAGACCTCGGGCATCGTGTCGATGGTCAAGCCGGGTCGCGATTCCAGGGAGGTGGCGGCCGCGCTGGCCGAGGCCAGGGTGGCGTGCGCGGTTCGCGAGGGTCGCATCCGCGTCTCCGCTCACTTCTTCAACAACGAAGAGGACGTGGAGCGCCTGGTGGCTGCGCTGCCCTGAGCCGGTGCCCCCGCGGGCGGGCTCTGCCCCTGGCCTCGGGCGCGTTCGGGCGACCGCATCCGACCCCCGGTCCTGACCGCGCGCTCTTGCCCGAGCGCCGGCTCGGCGCCGCTCGGGGCGACCGGGACCCGGACCGAGCCCGGGTCGTAGCCGCCGCGTCCAGCTCGGGCCGAGGGCTGGCAGAATGCGTCCGTGACTTCCTCTGCCCGGGGAGGACGGGAGGCGGACCGGATCCGGACGGCCGGCCCGGTGGGGGCGTGAGCGGGTCGCGGCCGCGACCCGCCCGCGCCTCGCGGCTGAGCCGGCTGGTCGCGGCCGTCTACGACCTCGGCAGCGCTGGCATGGAGCGTCGGCTGCTGGGGGAGCGGCGCCGCCGGCTGCTGGAGGTCGCCGGCGGTGAGGTGCTGGACGTTGGGGGAGGCACGGGCGCGAACTTGCCCCACTTCCCCTGGGGTCGGGTTCGCCGGCTGGTGCTGCTCGATCCCTCGCCGGGGATGCTGTCCCGCGCCCGCCGTCGGGCCCGGACGCTGGGGGCGGAGGTACGGCTGGTGCGGGGGCGGGCGGAGTGGCTGCCCTTCCCGGAACGGAGCTTCGACGTGGTGGTCTTCACGCTCTCGCTGTGCACGGTCGGGGACCCGATGGCGGCCCTCCGGGAGGCCCACCGCGTCCTCCGCCGCGACGGCCGGCTCGCGGTCCTGGAGCACGTTCGCGCCGCCGACCCGGGGCTCGCCCGCTGGCAGGACCGGCTCACCCCCCTCTGGCGTCGGGTGGTGGGCGGGTGCCACCTCAACCGGGACACCCGGGCGTCGATCGAGGCGGCCGGGTTCCGCTTCGAGTCCCTGGACGAGTTCCCGGAGGAGCGCATCCCCATCCCGGTGCTGCGTCCCCATCTGGTGGGCGTCGCTCGCCGCAGCGACCGCCCCGGCTGACCCGGCCCCGGCGGGAGCGGGGCGGCCACCCTCCCGCTCCGGCGGGCCGCTCCGGCCGGGCCTCGCTGGCCCGTGTCCCGGTCCTGGGCGGTCGGGGTGGCGGCCCCTCCGCCGGCGGGCGCGCGGGGGCCGGGCTCGGCTCGCTGCCATCGGCCGTTGCGTTCGATCCGTCAGCGCAATAAGATGTCGTGCCAGCCCGGTCCGGGGCGTGCCACGGCGAGGCGTGGCGGTGGCGGCGTTGGTTCGTCCCGTCCCGAAGGGCCACAGCACGAGGGGCGAGCAGTTCCCATGGCGAGGGCGAACCAGCGCAGGAGGGGTTCCAGGATGACCGGGCTCGAGGCGGGGGAGTTGCGCCGTCGGCTGCACGCCCTGCTCCCGACCCTCTCCCCCAAACGGATGCGGCTGGCGCAGGCCATCCTCGACGAGCCGTTCACGGTCGCCGTCGCCACCGCCGCCGACCTCGGCGCCCAGCTCGGCGTCAACCCGGCCACGGTCGTGCGTTTCAGCCGATCGCTCGGCTACGCGGGCTACTCCGAGCTCAAGGAGGCGATCCGCTCCGACCTCCCGCACGTGCTGACCGCGACCGAGAAGCTGCGGCGCCGCCTGCTCGAGCCGGGCGGGGACCCCGAGGGCGGCTCGGTGGCGGTCACCATGGGCCAGGACCTGCGCAACATCCAGGCCGCGGCGGCGATGAACGG
>DASRBU010000080.1:0-11564 GCA_035653475.1 Candidatus Dormiibacterota bacterium
AGGCGGAGGAGATCGTCCGCTCCATGTCCCGGAGGGCCTGAGCAGGCCGAGCATCGTCCGCGTGATGTCCGCGAGGAACTCCCATGCTTCTCGCGTGTTCGGCGCGTCCGTTCCCGCCGGTCGATCGAACCGGACGCCGGGTGGTGGCTGGACCGTCGGCGGCCAGGCCATGGTCGAGTTCGCGATGGTGGTAGGGGTCTTTCTGCTCCTGCTGCTGACCGCGGTATCCGCATCCGTCTACACGGTCCAGCGCTCCGCAGCGGTGACCGCGGTGGCGGCGGCCGCCAGGGTGGCGGCGGGCGGCGGGCGCGGTGCGACCGGGGCCAACACCCCCGATCTCGTCGACGCTCTGGCCACCGCGGTGCGCGTGATGAGCCGGGTCATGGTCGGCACCCGGCTTCGCCAGCTGCCGCCGTCCTCGCCGTGCCCTCCGCTGTCCTCGATCCCGTCCCGTGAGGTGGACGTGTGCGCGACCACCGCCGGCGACATGGTGACGGTTCGGGTGCGTGGCCGCCCGGCCGGCCCTCTCTCCCTCGCCGGCCTCGACTGGTCGCTGGACGTGGTGGCGCGGGCACACGCCGTGACCTTCGCGCCGTGAGGATGGTCGGCTCACGGGACGGAGGTCGAGGGCAGGCGCTGGTGGAGACGGCCATCACCCTTCCCCTGATGGTGCTGCTGCTCCTCGGATTCCTGGCCGTCCTGATCCGGATCGAGGCCCAGGTCGAGCTGGACGCCGCCACCGGTCTGGCGGCCGCGGCGGCGGTCTCGGCTCCCGCCGGCAGTCCGCTCAGCTCCGTCTACGCCGAGGAGAGCTGGCACGGCACCCTGCACCAGTACCCGTACCTGGAGCCGGGACGGCTCCAGGGCTGCGGAGCCTACCAGCCCGACCAGTCGGTGACCTGCGAGGGGACCGCCATCCTCGACTACGGCAAGACGCCCATGGGGATGGTGGTACCCATTCCCATCGAGCTGAGGTCCACGGCCACCGCCTGGAGTTCGCCCTACCGGTCGCGCTGAGGTGCGCTGGAGGGGGAGACGTGGAGGCCAGACGCTCGTGATCTTCGCGCTCGTGCTCGGCTTGCTCTTCACCGGCATGTTCGCACTGGTCGCCGACCTCGGCGCCCTCTTCGTCGCCTACGACCGCCTCGACCAGGACGCCCTGCTCGCCGCCCAGGCCGGGGCCTCGGCGATCGACCAGACGGCCTTCTACCAAGGCCGCCTCCGGCTCGATCCGACGCTGGCCGAGCAGCGCTGTGCCGGGCTGCTGGCGGAGGCGCGGGTGGTCGGCGCATGCACGGTGGAGGCCGGATCGGTGACGGCCGAGGTGCGCGCCTCGGTGCCGCTGCCCGTCTCGCTCTTCGGCCTGTCGGCGCCGGTGCACGTCAGGCACACCGCCAGCCCCGCCTTCGGCGGCCGGGCGGCGGAGGTCACGGCGTGATCCGGCGGCAGGTCGTCGCCATCGCCCTGACCGTGGTGGTGGCGGCGGTCATCGGGCTCCTCTACCTGGAGGCCATCGCGCAGTCGCGGGCCACCCGTCCGGCCTGGATGCTGACCCGGGACGTGAGCACGGGAGCGTTGCTGGAGGCCGAGGACGTGAAGCAGATCCGCATCCCCGACACGGGCGACCGCTTCGTCGTCCTCCAGCGGAGCCCGCTGCATCGCCGGGCGGCGCACGACATGCGGGCCGGGACCCTTCTCACCCCCGACGACCTGCTCGACCGCGATCTGGCCCAGATCCCCCTGACCGTGCGCGCCGCCCCGGATCTGAGCGTCGGCGACCGGCTGGACGTCTACGCGGCCGTGGGCGGCCGGACGGTGCTGGTCGGCCGCCATCTGGTGGTGGTGGCGGCCGGCCGGCCGTTGTCGGTGCTCGTGCCCACGGCCGACGAACCGGACTGGATCTCCCTCCAGGCCAACGACGTGCCCCTCTTCGCCGCCAAGAGCGACGGCGCCGGGGTCCCGGACGAGGGCGGGGTGGTGGTCGACGACGCGGTCGAGGAGCTGGCGGACGCCGCCCGCGGGGCCGTCGCCGGGGCCACGCCCGCGGCCGCGCCACCACCTCCGGCCGCGGCTTCGCCCGGCGCCGGTGGGCCGGCAGGTCGATGACCACGGTCGTGAGCGTGCTGACCACCAAGGATGGGCAGGGCTCGACCAGCCTGGCCCTGTCCCTGGCCTGGGCCGCGGCCGATCGGAGTCAGGTCCTGGCGGTGGACGCCGACATGTCCGGCACCGGCAACCTCGCCGACATGATCGCACTCGACTTCGGTGGCTGCGGTATCGGGAACCTGTTCGGCACCCAGGCCATCACCGCCGTCATGCTCGAACAGCAGGCGGTCCGCGTGCCCGCTCGTCCCCGGCTTCGCATCGTCCCCGGCCTCCACGGCTTCTGTGGCCCCGGGATCGCAGACCTCCTCCCCCGGCTGACCTCGGCCCTCCGCTCGCTGCCGGACGAGCTGGTCGTGCTCGACCTGGGCGCCGCCCTCGCCCACCCGGGCCTGGAATCCCCTCGCCGCACAGGCGAGATCATCTGCGCCACCTCGCAACGGGTCCTGGTCGTCGTCCAGGACAGTCCGGTTCGCCTCGTGCAGTCGATCCAGGTGCTGAAGGCTGCCCAGCTGCCACAGGCCGAGATCGTGGTCTACGAGACGCGACGGGGAGCCCTGCGCGAGCAGGTACGCCAGGTGTTCGCCGAGCACCTGCCCGGGGCGCGGTTGAGCGCCTTCTTGCCCTGGGACGAGCGCCGCGCGGCTCGAGCCGAGGACGAGGCGGTGCCGGTCGCGCCGGCGGAGCTGCTGCGGGCGCTGCACATCCCCGCCATGGGGCGGCCGGGGTCGGTGCGGTGATCGGCGGGATCGCCCCCGGCACGACCTCGTCCAGCGTCCACCCCGGCCTGGAGCGGATCGACTGGCCGGAACTCCCGGACGGGGTCCGCGACCTGGCCGAGCGCCTCGCCCACGTCCTGGAGGAGTCCCGCCGTCTCGCCGGCCTACCCCCCTCGGTGCGCGAGGAGGAGACGCTGCCGGCGGCGGTGGAGTCGCTGCTGCACCAGGTGATCGAGGCTCCGCTTCGCTTCGGGGTGCAGCCCATGACGCACGAGCGGTTGCTCACCGACGCCACGCTCCGGGAGGCGGTGGCGCTGGCCACCCGGGTCCGGGCCTCGCGCCTGTGGCCGCTCTCCCGCCTGCTCTACCTGTTGCCCAACTTGGAGGAGATCCACTGCTTCCGGTCCGACAGCTGGGTGGTCACGGCCGGCGGCCGGAAGGCGCTGCTGCGGACCACCGGTAACCCCTTCTCCAGCGACGAGGAGGTCGTCGCCTTCTTCCGGGACCGCGTCCTGGGGCTGGTGGGCGTGGTCGGGGCCACCCAGCTCAACGACGCCGCCCCGGTGGCCGAGGCCACGGTGGGAAGCATCATGCGGGTGATCGTCGCCATCAAGCCTGCCATCTCCGGCGACGCCGGGGTCCAGGCGACGATCCGGGTCTCCTCGGCCGCCGCCATCCGCACCCTGGACGACTACGTCCGGCAGTCGGTGATGCCACCCGGGGTGGCGGAGTTCTTGGGGGCCTGCGTGCAGGGCCGAGCCAACCTCCTCATCGCCGGGGGCACCGCTACCGGCAAGACCACCTTGATGCGGGTGCTAGCGGGCATGATCCCCGACCACGAGACGGTGGTGGTGATCGAGGACAGCGCCGAGCTCCACCTGGAGGCGGATCGGGGCGACGGTCCCGTCGATCCCCGCACCGGTCGCCGCCGGCCCCGGCCCTGGGTTCCCCTCTGCATCAACTTGTGCACCGTTCCCCCCGTGCTCCGACAGGACGCCGGGATCACGATCCGGGACCTGGTCCGGGCGGCCCTGCGCTTTCGCCCCGAGCGCATCCTCCTGGGCGAGGCCCGGGGCGCGGAGATGGCGGACGTCTGCACCGCGCTCAGCACCGGCCACGACGGCAGCATCGTCACCATCCACGCCGACGACGCGGTGCTCGCCATCGAGCGGGCGGCCAGCTACACCATGGAGTCGCCGCGCTTCGGCAACAACGCCGCCAGCTACGAGCTGGCCAAGCGGGCCGTGCACCAGGCCATCGACGTGGTCGTGCACCTCGCCCACGCCGGCAGCGGAGCCCGCCGCGTGAGCGGCGTGGTGGCGCTGGGTGAGGCCCCCGGCCACGTGGTCGAGGTGTACCGGACCTCGCCCGAGGGCGGCCTCCGCCGCAGCTGCCGCCTGGTTGGCGACCTGCCGCCGCGCCTTCGGGCCCGCATCGGCCCCTGGCTTCGGGGCCCCGAGGTTCCCTATGCCTAGCGGCCACGGAGTCCAGCTGGGATCGGGGGCTCCCCCGGGCGACCTCGAGGTCGCCGGTGGCTCCCCGCCCGGGAGCGGGCCGTCGCTCCGCCAAGCGGCGCAGGCGGGCGACCCCCAGGTGCCGGGATCCCCGGTCCCCCGGCCGGTGCGCTTCGGCCGGACCCGGGCCCAGGGGACGCGACGGCCATGATCGTTCCCCCCTTGATCTTCGTGGCCCAGATCGTGCTGGTGTTCGCGCTCACGGCCGTTGCGGCCGGGCTGTACCTGGGCCTCCCGGACCGGAGCGCCCGCGACCGCTGGTGTGCCCGGCTGCGACCACAGCTCGAGCGTCAGCGTGATCTGGGTTCCAGTCTCGGCCTCGGCCTGCGGACCTGGCTCCTCCTACGCGCACTCTGCCTCGCCGCCGGTCTCGCCCTGGGGGCGCTGACCGGCGTCCCCACCCTGGCCGTCGCCGGTGGGGCGCTCGGGCTGCTCGGCCTGCCCTGGCTGCTGGCCGGTCGCGCGGCCCAACGACGCCTGGCCATGGAGCGTGCCCTGGCCGGCCTCGCCCTGGAGCTCCGGAGCCTGATGCAACAGTCCAACCTGGCTCTCGACCGGGCGCTCCGGGAGGCGGCTCGGGCGCCGGGGCCGGAGCTCCGGCAGGTGCTGGCGCCGCTGGCGGGCGACGGGCCCGTGGCCCCGGCGCTGGTGGAGGTGGCGCGCCGAGCCCGCTCCCCCCTGGCCGACCTCCTCGTCACCTGCCTCCTCATCGCCCGGACCCGGGATCCCGGCGCGCTGGTGGGGTTGATCGACGACGTCCTCCGTCCCGTACTGGAGCTGAGCGTCGAGATCCAGCAGGAGAACCACACCACGGTGGCGCAGCAGCGGGCGGCGGCGATCGCCATCGGCATCATCATGGCCGTGATGCTGGTGGCGGTGACGCGCGTCCCCAGCATGCAGGCCTTCTACGCCTCCCTGCCAGGGCAGGCGGTGGCGTTGGCCGTCCTCGGCATGTACTTGGGCCTGGTCTGGATGATCGGGCGAGTCGCCCGGCCGCTCCGCTGGACGGCGTGGGACGCCGAGGCCGTCCGCCGGGAGATGGAGGCGCTGGTTGGCTGACCTCCGGCTGGCCGCGCTCGCCGCCCTGGCGGGGACGCTCTGGGTGGTGGCGCTGTGGCGTCTGGGCGTCACCACCCACCCGGCCGTGCTCAGCTGGCAGCGCCTGGCCCGCCTGCGGGGGCTGGCCGGCCGCCGGTCGCTGGGCGAACGTCTGGGGGAGCGCCTGCCGCCGCTGCGCCGTCTTCGTCGCGAGACCGACGTCGACCGCCTGCTCACGATCGCCGGCCGGGCCGACACCGCCGGGGGATGGATGCTCCACACCGCTGGGACCGCCGGCGTGGCCCTGGCGGGCATGCTGGGCCTCGACGAGCTGGCGCTGCTGAGCGGCTCCGGATCGGGATTCCCTCCCGCGCTCGCCCTCGCCCTGGCGGCCGGCGTTGCGCTCCTCGCCTACGCACGCCTGCGCCGGCAGGCCTCCGAGCGGAGAGAAGCGCTGAACCGGGCCGTGGCCGACAGCCTGCCCCAGCTGGCGGCGATGACCGTGCACCACCGTCTGCCGGCCGGGGAGGCGCTGCTCCTGCTGGCCCGCTGCCAGCACGATCCCGCGCTCCGAGAGACGCTCGATCGCGCCCCCGGAGGCGCCCGGCCGACGGCGGCCTCCGAACTCCCCGCTCCCCTTGCGACCTGGAGCACCGCTCACACCTGCGACGTGATCGGACGCGTCTACGAGGTTCCGTCCTTCATCGCGCTCGGTGCGGCCATCCGCCGGGTCACCGAGCGAGGCTTGAGCGCGCAGGACGTATACACTGGGCTGGCCAGGGCGACGTACGCGCAACGGCTCGCCGAGGCGCGTGTCGCCGCGGCTCAAGCCAAGACCCTGATCGTGATCCCGATGGGGTTGATGATCGTGCCCGTTCTCGTGCTCATCGGAGCGCCACTGGTGGCCTCGCTGGCAGGTATCTTCGCGCGGTGATCAATCGGGTGTTGATGCCGCTGGCGGTCGGTGCCGTGCAGCTGGGCGCCGCGTTCCTGGTGCTCGGCCGCCCGGATCCGGGGCCGGTGTTGGCCTTCCTGCTCGGAGGCCCGCCCACGACCGCGGAGGCGCTGGCCGCGGCCAGGCTGCTGGTGTGGGCGGTGGTGCTGAGCTGCACCACCTACGCGGTGGGGGCGACCCTCCGTCAGGCCCGAGCCCTGGCCCTCCGGCCGCTGACCCTGGAGGGGTCGGCGTTGGCGGTCGGGTTGCTGATCCTGGCCGTCGGGGTGGCCCACCACCTCAGCTCCCACATCCCCATGTCCGGAGGATCGATCCAGGAGGCACGCAACGCCATTGGCCCCTAGCGGAGCACCGCGTCGCACGGTCCTGATCCTGCTCGAGGAGCCGCACGCATGGGTAGCGGCGGCGACCCTCGCCCGGCTGGCCGGCCCCAGCTTGGTCGAGACGCTGATCGCGCCGGTGCCGGGGCTGGCCTTCCTCACGGCCAGGGGGCGGGAGGGCGAGGAGCTGAACGAGTGGTGGGCACGGATGGCGACCGCCCCCGGCCGTCCCCTGGTGATCACCGTGCACGAGGACGACCTGCCGCGCTGGGTGCCCGGCCTGGATGCTGACTTCGTGGTCGCGGTCCCGGACGAGGCCACGCTCGGCCTCTACTCGCACCTGCCCAACGTCCTGCCCAGCCTGGACGACGACCCCCGCCGGCTCGCCGAGCTGGCCCTGCGCGGTCCGGCCGGCGCCGTCCCCGGCACCACCGACATCCCGTACCCCTCGAACGCACGGGCGGCCCGGCCGTCGGGGCCGCACCTCGAAGGGCCGTCCTTCACCCGCGGCGAGGAACGGCGGCCGACCGAGCGGGAACCGCTCGGGCCCTCGTACGCCTCCACCCCGCCACGCGAGCGGACCGAGGGCAGGGGCGGCGGTCGGGGGATCGACTCCGAGTCCCGGGCCCCCGGGGAGACGGTCGATCGCGGCCCGGGGCGGTCGTATCTGCGAGAACCCCCGGAGTCCGAGGCACCGCGTCCCTCCCCCCGGTCGCCCGCCGAGGGTGCCGGGGGAAACGGGCGCATCCCGGACCCCTTCGAGCTGCTGGGCCGTGCCGGCCCGATCGAGACCGGGGGAGGGTCGGGCGGCCCTCCGACCCCCTCCTCCCGGGACAGCGGGCCGACCTCTCGCCGATCGCTCTTCGACGATCCGGAGCCCAGGGGCGGGCGTGCGCAGGCGCGCCCGGGACCGGGGTTGGGGCCGCGTCAGATCCTCGACCGCCTGAGCCAGGGACGCCGAGTGGCGGTCGGCCCGGAGCTGGGTCAGGCGGTGCTGGCCTGCAAGCCGCTGCTGGCGGCGGTGGTGTCCCGCAAGGGAGGGGTCGGGAAGACGGCCAGCGCCGCCGCGGTGGCGGCCATCCTCGGGGAGGCCATCGACCCCTTCGGGCACACGGTCGCGCTGGTCGACGCCAACCTGGGCAACCCCGACGCCTGGGGCCGGCTCGACCTGCGGGGCGGGGCCACCACCATGAGGGACTTGGTCCAGAGCCTCATGGCCGGGCTCGAACCGCCGGGGCCCGCCTACGCGGAGACGCCAGCCCTGGCGGTCTATCCGGAGGCACGCGATGCCGTGGATGGATACGCGCCGGCCCAGATCCATCGCGTGGCCGGCTACCTGCGCTCCCGGCATGCGGCCATCGTGGTCGACCTGCCCAACCGCCTACCCTCGTTCACCTCGGCGGAGGCGGCCGTGGCCGCGGCCTGGATCGGGGAGGCGGACGTGCTGGTCCTGCCCACCACCGCCGACCCGACGGCGCTGGTGGGCGCGGTCGAGTACCTGGACTCGGACAGCGTCCAGGGCAAGCCGGTCGTCGTCTCCTACATCGTCCCCAGGATCAAGCAGATCCGGGAAGCGCCCCAGGTGCGCCAGCTGCTGGATCGGATCCGTGAGGTGGTGACGGCGGTGGTGGAGGTCCCGGACGACGATCGGGCGACCCTGGCGCTGATCAAGCACGTCGCCATCACCGAGGTGGGCAACCAACTCCGTCAGGCCTACGTCAACCTGGCCACCCAGGTCGTCGAGGCCGCCGCCAGCCGTCGTGGCCGATGGGCGTGAACGGGGGCGACCGGAGTTCGTGGGAGGCCGGCCACCGGCGCGCCGGGCAGCCCGACCACGGGAGCCGCCGCACCGACTCCTTGCGCGGGATCTGCTTCTGCCTGCTGTACGACCTCTGCTGCTGGCTGGCCGCCGTCACCCGGCCGGTGCCCGAGGACGTGGAGGAGTACACGCTGAACACGGTCCGGGACATCCCGGACCCCCGCCAGCGCCTGGGTCGCTACGTCAACCCCGCCCTGCTCCAGGTCTGGGAGGAGGCGCTGACGCCCTTCTTCGAGCTGGGGGCGACCCTGGAGCCGGAGCTGGGCGAGGCCGGTTCCTTCCAGGAGCGGGGCCGCGAGAGCGACGGGCACGTGCGCTGCGAGCTCCGCTTCAGCAACCGCTCGGCCGTGATCGACCGGCATCAGCGCCGGCATCCCCTGCCCCAGGAGGATTGGGTGCTCACGGTGTGGCTCTCCCCCGAGCTCGGCGGCTACGTGGAGAACGCCACCCTGCGCCGGGTCTCGGCCGACCTCTGAGCACCCGGTGGAGCTCCAGCGGCTGCCCCTGCCGGTCGGCAGCCCCCACCCCGTCCGCCGCGCCGTCCGCTGGTCGACCTCCCGCCGGTGCTGGCCCAGCCCGGCCCTCATCGGCGTCCTGGCCGCCTGCGCCGGGGCCCTCATCGCCGGCCAGCCACCGGACCTCACGGTCGGGCTCGAGCCTCACGCCTACCGCGTGGGTGACGTACGGCTGCCGGCCCGTGGCCAGGGGGTGTACGCGGGGCCGGAGGGGGCGGTCGTGATCGTGAGACGGGCCGGCGTCACCCTGGCGGCGGCCTCGACGGACCTGCACGGCGCCCACATGGTCGGGCGCTGCCGCCTGCCGGTGGGGGGGCGAACCGAGCACTGCACCTTCCGTCTCGGGGAGCGGACGCTGCAGGCGGTGGACGAGCTGGACCATGGGGGCTGGGACCGCCGTTACCGGGACGGTCGGCGAGTTCGGATCCCGCTCGCCGAGGCGGCTCCGGTACCGGTCCCCATCGCGCTCGGACGCTGATCCGAGCGCCCACCGCCGGCTTCGCAACTCAATGTTGACCCGCCCCTCCGGGCGAGCCTACGGTGGAGGTGAGGGACGAAGCCCGCGCGCCGCTGGCATGGCTGGAAGGAGCCGGAAGGAGGTGGTGCCGATGCCCGATCTCGCCCTGCCCTGCCGATACCCGCGGTCCTCGTGACCGCCACCGCCCGAGTTCTACCGAGGAGATGCGTCCATGAAGGCGGTTGTGTACAAGGAGCCGTTCCGGGTCGCGGTCGAGAACGTACCGGACCCGACCATCCAGCACCCCAACGACGTTCTGGTCAGGATCACCTCCACCGCCATCTGCGGGTCCGACCTGCACATGTACGAAGGTCGGACCGCGGCCCAGCCGGGCATCGTGTTCGGGCACGAGAACCTCGGCATCGTGGAGGAGGTGGGGAGCGCCGTTACCACGATCAAGAAGGGCGACCGGGTGGTCATGCCCTTCAACGTAGCCTGCGGGTTCTGCAAGAACTGTGTCGCCGGGTACACCGGGTTCTGTCTGACGGTCAACCCCGGCTTCGCCGGCGGCGCCTACGGCTACGTGGCCATGGGCCCCTACACCGGCGGCCAGGCCGAGTTCCTGCGCGTGCCCTACGCCGACTTCAACTGCCTGCTGCTGCCTCCCGGCCGCGAGCACGAGGCCGACTTCGCTCTGCTGGCCGACATCTTCCCCACCGGCTACCACGGCTGCGAGCTGGCCGACGTGCGGCCGGGTGAGACGGTGGCGGTGTACGGGGCCGGACCGGTCGGCCTGATGGCCACCTACTCCGCCCTGCTGCGGGGGGCGTCACGGGTCTTCACCGTGGACCGGGTGCCGGAACGGCTGGCCAAGGCCAGGGAGATCGGGGCCATCCCCATCAACTTCGACGAGGGGGACCCGGTGGAGCAGATCAAGGCCCAAACCGACGGCGAGGGGACCGACAAGGGGGTCGACGCCGTCGGCTACCAGGCCGTGGTCCAGGGCGCCCAGCGGGAGGACCCGGCCCTGGTCCTGAACACGATCATCCAGACCGTGCGTCCCACCGGCGCCATCGGCATTCCCGGCCTCTACGTGCCCGCCGACCCCGGCGGCGTGGACGAGTCCGCCAAGCAGGGCATGCTCCGGATCGCCTTCGGCAAGCTCTTCGAGAAGGGCCTGCGCCTGGGCACCGGACAGTGCAACGTCAAGCGCTACAACCGCTACCTGCGCGACCTGATCATCTCCGGCCGGGCCAAGCCCAGCTTCGTCGTCTCGCACGAGGTGCCCCTGGATCAGGCGCCGGAGGCCTACGAGAAGTTCGACAAGCGCGTGGACGGCTACACCAAGGTCATCCTCCATCCCTGAGGGCGGTGTGAGCGAGGATCGCGCCGGCCCGGGCCGGCGCGATCCCTCACGCCACCGACTGCCGCGCCAACTGCAGGCGGGCGAGGCGGTCCCGCTTCATCTCCAGGCTCATCTGCAGGGCCCTCAGCAACGACTCGTCCCCGCTCGGAGCGAAGCGCAGGCGGGACTCCAGCTCCCGAACCTCCTGCTCGGCGTCGAAGACCTCCAGGTCGATCTCCATGCCCACACCCCCGTCAGACCAGATTGACCGTCGGGCCATGGCGGCACGACTTCCTCAGTTATCGAGGGGAAGGCGGGGCGGCGACAAGCGGCGACGGTCACCTGCGTTGGACAAATTGCTGGGCGGAGCGCCATCCGGTCCGGGGGCCACCCGGATCGGGCGCTGGCCTCGCCCTCGCCCGTCGCGGATTGCGGGTTCCTCGTACGCCCCGAGCTCGACCCGGGCGGAAGCATGTCGTCCATGTCCGGCGGCCCTCCCGGTCCCGCCACGGACGACCAGGCGTTCACCGACCACGATCGGCGGGCGCGGCTCCGGTATCTGCTCACCCACGTTCGCCACGGAGGGGCCGACCTCGGGGAGTACCGCTTCGCCGCGCAACGCGCGGGCCGGGACCGCGAGAGCTGGTACACGACCTGGCACGGGCTGGCCGAGCGCACGCGCGCCCGAGCCGAGCGGCGGCTCCGGACCGCCGGGGGCACAGGGGCCGGGGAGGACCTGCTGCGCGCTTCCACCTACTACCGGATGGCCGAGCTGGCCC
>DASRBU010000081.1:0-6688 GCA_035653475.1 Candidatus Dormiibacterota bacterium
CAGGTCCGCCGGCCAGTCGGTCATGGGCGGCAGGGCGGCGGTGGCGGGCAGGCCGAGGCGGACGGCGGCGGTCGGCGTGAGCCGCCGCCGCTCGACCACGGCGTTGGTGAAGTGGGTGGTGCCGATCATGACCCCGCTCACCTGCTCGGCCCGGAGCCCGGCCTCGCGGCGCAGCCCCTCCAGCGCGGCCACGATGCCCGAGGTGACGTCGGGGGTGGTCGGCGTCTTGTGCTCGGCCAGCACCCGACGGCCGTCCATGAGCACGGCGTCGGTGTTGGTGCCGCCCACGTCGATCCCGATCCTCATGCCGCTGCCTCGCGGCGCTGCGACGGGGCCACCATCGCCACCAGCTTGGAGAGCACGAAGTAGACCACGGCCGCGATCACCAGCGCGTTGACCGAGCCGATCCCCCACTGGAGGTACCAGCCGGCGACGGAGCCGATCAGCCAGCTGACCAGGCCGACCGGGTTCCAGCCCGGCACCCGGGCCGGGATCGCCCCGCTCCGGGCCGACTCCGCCAGCTCCCGGCGGTGGGTCCGGAGCAGGAAGTAGTCCACGACCATGATCGAGGCCACGGGTGGGAAGGCCACCCCCAGCAGGGTCAGGAAGCCGACGAAGTGCTGGAGGATGCCCAGGGCGGACAGCGCGGTGCCGACGATGCCCACCACCAGGGTCAGCAGTCCCCGGTGGACGCGGTGGCCGGTGAGGGTGTCGATGAAGTTGGCCAGGCCCAGCGAGCCCGAGTACAGGTTCCAGTCGTTGATCTTGAGGGTGGCCACGACCAGGATCACCACCCCGATCGCGCCCGAGGTGGTGGTCACGATCCCGATCACGTTCGAGGTCTTGACCGCGTGGGCGAGCAGCACCCCGATCATGCCGATCGTGTACTCGCCCAGGGTGAAGCCGGCGATGGTCTGCTTGACCACGTCGGCGGCGGAGCGGTTGAACCGCGACATGTCGGGGGTGATGACCGCCCCCACGATGAAGCCGCCCGCCACCAGGGTGGCGCCGGCCGGGATGCTGAGGGCCGGGCCGGGATGCGGCGAGCCGAGGAGCTGGCCCAGCGGGTGCTGGGTGAAGGCGACCCCGATCGAGTAGAAGCAGAGCAGGACGAAGGCGGGGACGGTGATGTACGCCGTCCAGCTCATGGAGAGGAAGCCCCAGACCACGATCAGGATCACCGCCGCCCCGGTCAGGATCTGCCAGGCCCAGAGGGGCAGCAGGTGGGGGAGCAGGGAGTCGATGCCCGAGGCGAAGACGGCGTTCTGCACCCCGAACCAGCCCATCAGGCTGATGGTGATGATGATGCCCAGAAGGCTCGAGCCGATGCGGCCGAAGCCGGTCCAGCGGGTGAGCAGCGAGGTGTTGAGCCCCTCGCGCATGCCGGCGATGCCGGTGAAGATGCCCACCACCTCCAGGATCACGGCCCCCAGGGTGAAGGCCAGGAAGGCGGGCCAGAGGTCCATGCCGAAGCCCAGCGTGGCGCCGAGCAGGAACTGGGAGAGGGCCGAGAGCTGGCCCCAGCGCTGCACGCAGACCACGAACCAGTGACGTCGCTCCGCCTCCGGCACCCTGCCCAGGGCGAAGTCGTCCCGCCCGATGTGGAGATCGCCCTCCAGGTCGACCACGGTCGCGCTCATGTCATCTCCCTCCTTTCTTCTTTCCTCGACGGCTCACAGGGACCCCAGCGCGCCCGCCGCCCGGGCGCGGATGCGCAGCGCCGGGCCCGTGAGGTAGGCGATCGTCGACTCCTCCAGGTCGACGATCTCGACCGACTGGGGGTCGGCGCCGGCCCGGACCGCCTCCTCGGCCGCCATCCGGCGCACCTCCTCCAGCGCCGCCTCCCGGCTCCGGCTGCCCAGGTGGTAGACCCGCTCCACCTGGCCGCTGACCTGGGCGATCGCCGCCCCGATGGCGTTGGCGACCTCGAAGTGGGACGGGCGCACGATCTCGCCCACCCCGGGGATGCGGTCGGGGGCGATGATGCTGCCGCCGCCCACCACCACCAGCGGCACCGGGCGCCAGGACTCCCTGACCCGGTCGATGGCCTCGGCCAGCGTCTCGTCCGCCCGCTCCATCGCCCCCTCCCAGGGCACCCCCCGCGGCCAGGTGCCGTTGGGGTGAAGGCCGAGGTCGGCGCGGCCCACGTACACGGCCGCGTCGGTCAGGGTGGGCGTGCTCCCGCCGAAGGCGCAGGCCTCGCTGGACAGGCGGTAGCCGACGCTGTCCGGGCCCAGGCGGAGGCCGTCGGGTCCGGTGTGGATGCGGGTGCCGCCCCCCAGGGGGATGGAGAGGATGTCCGGCATCCGGAAGTTGGTGCGCACCCCGCAGACCTCCACCGGGATCGCCGACTGGCGCGGGAAGCCGTTGCTCAGGGCTCCGACGTCGGTCGAGGTGCCGCCGATGTCGGCCACCACCGCCTCGCTGAGCCCGGTCAGGTGGGCGGCGCCGCGCATGCTGTTGGCGGGACCGCTGCCGATGGTCAGGACGGGGTGGCTCAGGACGTAGTCGAGCGCCATCAGGGTGCCGTCGTTCTGGGTGAAGTAGGCGACGGCGTCGACGCCGTTGGCGGCCAGCGAACGCTCCAGGGCCTCGGCGAAGCGGCGGGCGACCCGGGTCAGGGCGGCGTTCAGCACGGTGGCGTTCTCGCGCTCGAGCAGGCCGACCGAGCCGATCTCGGCGCTGAGCGAGACCGGCACCTCGCCCAGCACCCGGCGCACCACCTCCTCGGCCTCGCGTTCCTGGCGGTCGCAGACGGGGGCGAAGACGCCGGTCACCGCCACCGCCTCCACCGGTGGCTCCAACGACTCCAGGAACCTGGCCAGCGCCCCCGGGTCGAAGGGGGCCAGCTCGCGGCCGTCGAACTCCAGCCCGCCCGGAACGATGACCTCCCCCGCCGACACCGCCCGGCGGAGGTGGTCGGGCCAGGTGGCGAGCGGGGGGATGGCGTGGGTCGCCGGGCCGCCGATGCGCACCACCGCCACCCGCTGCAGGTCGCGCTGCTCGAGGATGGCGTTGGTGGCGTGGGTGGTGCCCAGCATGACGTGGGTGATGCGGCGGGGCGGGACCGCGCCCTCGCCCACCACCCCGGCGATGGCGGCGGCGATGCCCGAGGTCACGTCCGGGGTGGTGGAGACCTTGCAGGTGGCCAGCACCCGGTCCTGAGGGTCGAGCACGACCGCGTCGGTGTTGGTCCCGCCCACGTCGATCCCCAGCCGGAGGTCAAGCCCGCGCGGCATGGATGCGCTCCACGGGCACGTAGTCGAGGTCGTAGCCCCAGGCGCGGGGCCCCACCAGCTGCAGGCCGGGCGCCGTCCGCCAGGCGGGGTGGCAGGGGAAGGCGATCACCGTCACCCGCTGGCCGTAGCGCAGCCGCTCGCTGACCACCGCCCCGGCGCCGTGGTGGTCGAGCACGGTGATGACGTCGGGCACCGAGGCCACCGGCTCGCCGTCGAGCAGGGCGAGCAGGTTCTCGTTCTGGAACTCGAGCCGGAGCAGCCGGCCGGCGTCGGGGCCGAACCCCTCGACCACGGCGCTCCCCCGGGCGAAGCCCTGGGTGGTCCAGCGCTCGACGTCGGTCACCTTGCCCTCGATCAGCCGCACCGCCCCCACCTCCGCCTCCAGCACCGCCAGAGGGTCGCCGGCCGCCAGGAGCCGGCCGAGGCGGACGGCGCGGGTCACCGAGCCGCGCACGACCGCGGCCCGCGCCCGGGCGGCGGTCATAGGGTAGATGGCGAGAGAGGCGCAGTTGCCCATGGCCGCGCAGGTGGGCCGCACCAGCCGCTCCGCCCAGACGGCGTCGACGGCGGTGAAGGTGGCCACGTTGCCGCGCTCGTCGGCGACCACCACCGGTCCGATGGGCAGCCCGTGCAGGTTGGGCGTGCACATGTGGATCTCGGGGAAGGCCCGGCCCATGAGATCGCAGTCGGCCAGGGGCAGGCCGGCGTGGGCCGCCCAGGCCACGGGCAGCATGCCCTCGATCCCGCCCAGCTCGGCCACGGCCAGGGCGACCACGGGGCGGCCGAAGTGGCGCTCGTAGACGGCCTGGATGCGCCCGCCCTCGGAGCCGTTGGGGATCTTCTCCTCGATGACCGTGGGCGCGCCGACCATGGCCACGGGCAGGACCAGGCCGTCGTCGGGCAGGTCGTCCAGGTCCACCACCGCCACCGGGCCGCCGCGGCGGATGGCCTCTCGGGCCATGACGTAGCCCAGGGTGGGGTCGCCGCCCCCGCCGCCCCCGAAGACGGCGCAGCCCCGTGCGAGGGCCTCCAGATCCGGCTCGCCCAGGGTCACCCGGCCAGCATAGTCGGCCCCGCCGTCCCGGTCTTCAGCGCCAGCGACGAGATCCTGGCCGAAGTTGTGCCGGCTTCACAATTCCCGTGCCCGACAGGCCAGCTGCAGCATCAGGCACTGCTCGGGGTCCTCCGGATCGACGCCGAGCAGCTCGAGGATGCGCTGGATGCGGTAGGCGACCGTGTTGCGGTGGAGGCCCAGCGTCTCCGCCGCTCGGCCGGCGGAGAGGTGGGCGTCGAGGTAGGCGCGCAGGGTCCGGATGGCCTCCCGGCCCCGGCGCTCGCCCAGCCGGTCCAGGGGCTCGAGCAGGCGGGCGACCGAGTCGCGCGCCTCGTCGAGCGCGTACCACTGGAGGAGGACCCGGCGCAGCCCGGTGGAGTCGAAGCGCACGGCCAGGTTGCGGCGACCGGTGGTCAGGGCCGCGGTCAGCGCCGCCCGGGCCTCCATGGCCGAGGTCCGCAGCCCGGTGCTGCCCACGTGGACGCCGCCGACCCCGCAGCGGACGACGAGACGCGGGATGCGGGCGCGCAGGCGCCCGATGACCAGGTCGGCCGCCCTCGCCACCTCCGCCTGCAGCTCCGGCCCCACCTCCGCCTGCCAGGAGCGGACGAGGAGGAGGGTCGAGCCCGTGCCCGCCCGGTTCCAGGTCCCGCCGGTGGCGCGGGCCGACTCCGTGGCCACCCGGACCGCGAGCTGGGCCAGGTTGAACGCCCCCACCTCGTCGCCGGGACGCAGCTCGGCCAGGTTCTCCAGCTCCAGCCGGACGACCACGTGCCAGCCGTCGATGGGGATGCCCAGCTGGCGGGCCCGGCGCACCAGGTCCCGGGAGGCCTGGGGCTCCCGCACCAGCAGCTCGGTGAGCAGCTCGGCCCGGGTCTGCACGGGGACCTCGGCCGCCCGCTGCCGGGCGCTCTCCAGGCGCTCGATCGCCGCGACCAGGCGGTGGAGGAGCAGGCGCCGGACGGTGTCGGCGTCGCCTCCCTCCCCGGGGGTCGAGAGCCGGGGGCCGGGCTCGCCGTCGATCAGGACCGGCACCGACAGCCATCCCCGCTCGCCGGGGGGCGGCCCCAGCCGCACCTCGGCGCCGAGCGCCTCCGCGGCTCGCTCCACCAGCGTGGCCGGGCTCAGCCGGAGCCGTTCCGCCTCGTCGATCAGGTCGAGGCAGGCCCGGGCCCGCTCCAGCAGCCGGCTCACCCCGCCCGCCAGCTCCTGCTGGACGGCGATCACGGCCTCGGCCAGGCCCAGCCGGGGGGAGAGCCGGAGGAGGGCGAGGTGGCCGCGCTGGGCCAGCTCCACCGCCGTGCGGCTCGGTCGCGGGAGGGGCTCGCGCACCAGCGCCAGCGCCGCCACCTCGCGCGAGGACGCCTGTCGGAGCAGCACGTCCAGCCGGTAGCCGACGGCCTCGCGCGAGGCCGCCTCGGCCACGATCACCAGGCTGTCGGGTGGGGGCGTGCCCAGAGCGTGGAGGTCCTCCAGCACGGCCACCGACTCCACCCGGCGGTCCAGGGCCACGGGGGCCAGGGGCTCGACCGCGCCCGCCAGTCGGGGGATGGTCAGCAGCTCGGCCACGGTGGCCATGGCCCATTGTGGTCCCACCGGGCCGCCCCCGGCCGTGGTCCCTTCGCCGCTCGGGGTGGGGCGGTCCCGGACCCGTGTCCTCCACCGCTCTCCGGCCCGGCCCCGAAGGCTTTACCCTTTCCGGTTCGTGGAGCTGGGCGTCTTCCTGCCCGTGTCCGGGCGCGCGGCCGGCCCCGAGGTGCTGCGCGAGGCGGCGTCGAGCGCCGAGGCCCAGGGCTTCGACGCGGCCTGGTCGGCGGAGCGCGTCGTCCAGCCGGGACGGATCGACACCCCCTACCCCTACGCGGAGGGCGACGAGTTCATCGTCCCGCCCGACCGTCCCTTCCTGGACGCCCTCACCTGCCTCGCCTTCCTGGCCGGCTGCACCGCGCGCATCAAGCTCGGGGTCAGCGTCACCGTGCTCCCCTACCACCATCCCCTGCGGCTGGCGCGGGTCGCCGCCACCCTCGACCGCCTCTCCCGGGGTCGCTTCCTCTTCGGGGTGGGCGTGGGCTGGATGCGGGAGGAGTTCGACGCGCTCGGCGTCCCCTTCGCGGAGCGGGGGAGGATCAGCGACGAGCAGATCGAGGTCTTCCGGCTCCTCTGGAGCGAGCCCCGGGCCGCCTACCAGGGCCGGCACTACCGCTTCCAGGACGTGGCCCTCGAGCCCAAGGCGCCGCTCCCGATCTGGGTCGGGGGCGAGGGCCGGGCGGCCCGGCGCCGGGCGGGCCGGCTGGGGGACTGGTGGTTCCCCTACTTCGTGCGCATCGCGCCCGAGGAGCTGGCCCGGCTGCACCAGGAGGTGCGCGGCTTCGCCGCCGAGGCCGGCCGCGACCCC
>DASRBU010000082.1:0-2035 GCA_035653475.1 Candidatus Dormiibacterota bacterium
GCGGAGGCTCGAGGGCGTCGGTGGGCCGCGAGACCAGCGCTCGCAGCTGGCGTCGGGCCCGAGCCAGGTCGTCCGCCTCCAGGGCCGAGGCCACGGCCAGCGCCTCGGTGATCAGCTGGCGCAGGGCGAAGGTCGGCTTCAGGGCCGCGCCCAGCAGGACGGCCCCGGCGCGGCCCCGCGCCAGGCGCTCCACCCCGGCCCCGACCGCCGCCGTCAGCAGGCCCACCGCCGCCACCGACCCGGCGCCTCCCAGGAGCTGGGCGAGGGGGCGGGCGGCGCGAAAGCGCTCGTGCCCTGCGGCCAGCATCCGGCCCATCACCGCCACCGGATGCCAGCCGTCGCCGGGGTCGCCGAGGGCGAGATCCAGCGCCACCGCGCCCGGCAGGGCCCGGGCCCGACGGGATCGGAGGGGGAGTTCGGGCCGGCAGGTCATGACCGGTCGCCTCCTCGGTCGGGGGCGATCGCCAGCGCCCGGCGCAGGGCCAGGCGGGTGGCGGCGGCCGCGGCCCAGCCGGGCGCGGTGGCGGGTCCGCCGTACCGCCAGCGCCGGCCCGCCCCCTCCGCCGGCGAGGCCACCACCACGGCGTCGGTGGCCGTGCCCGAGGCCGGGTCGCCCTCCCCGGTCCGCAGCCCCGCCTCCAGCAGGGTCAGGACCTTGGCCTCGGTGACCGTGGTCAGCAGGTTGAGGGCGGCAGCCTCCTCCAGCCGCCCGTCCAGGATCGCGATCAGGTTGATGGTGCCGGCCCCCGGGACCGGACCCCGGCCGGAGCCCGCCGACCAGAGCCGCTGGACCCCGGCGGTCACCGCGGCGAGGGCGGTGACCCCCTCGGCCGAGGCGGCGGCGAGGCAGGTCCGGTCGAGGGGGACGGCGGTCATGAGCCCCACCTCGGCGGTCCACCCCCGGGCACGGGCGGCGCGCCGGATGTCCGCCGCCGGGTCCGTGCCCGCGTAGTCCCGGGACACCCGCACCGCGACGATCCGGCGGGCCCTGGTCAGGCCGCCGCCCAGCACCGCCGTCGAGGCCACCGCCAGCGGGGTCGGGGCCTCGACCACCAGCAGGTCAGGGGAGCGGTGGATGCGCACCCCCATCCCCGAGGCCTCCGTCGGGCGGGTCTCGTCCGGGGCGGTCATGTCCGCACCACGAACGCGGCCAGCGCTGCCAGCTCGCAGAGCTCGGCCGCGGCCCCGTAGACGTCACCGGTGGCCCCTCCCAGGCGGCGGCGGGCCAGCGCGCCCACCGCGGCCGCGGTCAGGGCCGCGGCCGCGGCCGCCGCCGGAGCCCGCCGCCGGTCCAGGAGCAGGGTCAGGGCGGCGACGGCGCTGCCCTGCAGGAGGTCGCGGCCGCCTCCCGGCCCTGTCGCGGACCGGCCCAGGCCACCGGGCCGGACCGAGGGCAGGGCGACCACCAGCCCCAGCATGGCCCAGCGGGAGAGGGTCCCCGCCGTGGCCAGCGCCACCAGAGCCCGGCGGGGGGCGAGGCTGGCCAGACAGGCGATCTTCCCCGCCAGCAGCAAGCCCAGGGCGGCAGCCCCGAAGCTCCCCACCCGCGGGTCGCGCATGATCTCGAGACGGTGACTCCGGTCGCGGCCGCTCAGGAGCCCGTCGGCGGCGTCGGCGAGGCCGTCCAGGTGCAGCCCGCCGGTGAGCAGGGCCAGGGCCGCCACCGCCGCCACCGCCGCCACCGCCCGGGAGGCCGTGGCCGCCACCCCCACCTCCACCGCGCCCGCGGCCAGCCCCAGCAGGCCGCCGACGGCGGGGAACCAGGCCCGTCCCGGCCGCTCCCGGCCGCCACCGGGCACCGGGATCACGGTCAGGAAGGCCAGGGCCGAGCGCAGCGAGCCCCTCCTCATCCCCGCCGCTCCCGATCGCGCAGGGTGAGCAGCCAGTCGCCCAGCCGGCGGGTGCGACTGGAGCCGACGATGACCACGGTCTCCATGTCCACCGGCAGCTCGTGCAGCCGTCCCACCTCGCTCAGGTGGACCTCCTGGCCGGGGCGGAAGGCCCGCCGGACCGCGGCCACCGGCGTGGTCGCCGG
>DASRBU010000083.1:0-2118 GCA_035653475.1 Candidatus Dormiibacterota bacterium
TCTCGCCCGCGGGGAGCATCCCGGCCGACAGCCCGGCCGGTCGTTACCTCCTCTCCCGCGGCGTCCAGAGGGCCGACTTCAACTCCTACGGGGCACGGCGTGGCAACCACGAGGTGATGGTGCGCGGCACCTTCGCCAACATCCGCCTGCGCAACGAGCTGGCCCGCGGCCGGGAGGGTTACTGGACCCGACACCTTCCCTCCGGCCAGGAGATGACGATCTTCGACGCGGCCGAGCGCTACCGGGCAGAGGGCGTCCCCCTGGTGGTGATCGCGGGCCGGGAGTACGGCTCCGGCTCCTCCCGCGACTGGGCGGCCAAGGGCCCGAACCTGCTCGGCGTGCGGGCGGTCATCGCCGAGTCCTTCGAGCGCATCCACCGCTCGAACCTGGTGGGCATGGGCGTCCTGCCCCTCCAGTTCCTCGACGAGGGAGGACGGCGCGCCCTGGGCCTGACCGGCGAGGAGACGTACTCGATCTGGGGTCTCGAGGCCGGCCTACGGCCCCGTCAGGTGCTGGAGGTCGAGGCCCGGCAGGGCGACCGCCTGGTCCGCTTCCGGGCCCTGGCCCGCCTGGACAACGAGGTGGAGGTCCGGTACCTGGAGCACGGCGGGGTCCTGCCCATGGTCCTCCGCCAGCTGATGTCCTGACCCGGGGCCGCGAGCACCGGGCTCGTGGCCGGCGGGGAGGCCGGCCGGCGGCCGGGGCCGCCTCCCCATCCGCCGCGTCAGCCGGAGCGATACCGCTCCCAGCCGGCCTGGAGCCAGTCGATGATGCCGCCCACCCTCTCCCAGTCGCCCGCGCGCCGGGCCTCGACCAGCTCCTCCAGGACGGTCGGTCCCAGCCAGAGCAGAGCCTCGGCACCGGCGGAGGCCCAGCGGACCAGGGCGTGGTGGACGAGATCCTCGACCGCGACCCCGGTGACCTCGGAGAGCCGCCGAAAGGTGGGCATGGGATCGATCCGGCGCGAGTCGGCCACGGCGCGCCGGAACGACGCGTTCGCATCCGGCGAGGTTGTCCCGCCCTCTGTCTCCCCCGTCATCCCCCTCTCCGCGGTCGGGTCGCAGCTCGCTGCCCGGTATCCTCCAACCGCTGGTGCGTCACGGGCCGATCGAGCCGAGGTGGCGAGACGGGGAGCCGGTCGTGCCCCTCGGCGCCGGGCCTCCCGGAGGGGGAGCCGACCGGCTCTCCCGGAGGCGGTGCCCCGGCCGATCGCGGAGCGGCGCTCGGCGGGGAGCCCGGCAGGCCCCGACCGCACCGGGAGGAACCCCCATGCCCCTCGGACGAAGGATGGCCGACTTCAACCGGCGCCTGACCAACCGGCTCGTCCTGGGGCCGGCGGCCCATCTGCCCGGCTTCGGCGTCGTGCTGCACGTGGGCAGACGCTCCGGCCGCCGCTACCGAACCCCGGTCAACCTCTTCTCGACCGACGACCGGTACGTGGTGGCCTTCACCTACGGCCGCGACGCGGAGTGGGTGAAGAACCTGCGGGCGGCCGGCGGCTGCGAGATCGTCACCCGAGGGAAGACGGTACGGCTCGGGAGCCCGCGGATCTACCGCGACGAGCGCCGGGCGGCGGTGCCGCCTCCGGTTCGCCTCGTCCTGCGCCTGGTCCGGGTCGCCGACTTCCTGGAGCTGCGGCGAGCCGAGGGCTGAGCCAGCGCCGAGCCGGGGAGCGCAGCTCCTGACCGGCGCCGGGGTCCGCCGCCTCACGGCCCGGTCGGACGTCGGGCGCCCCCTCTCCGGGTGACGGGCCGCCCCTCTTCGCCGCCTACCCGCCCCCGCCCAGGGCGGGAGAACCCCCCTCGTCGCCACCCAGGTCGAGCGGTAGCCGGCGCTCGTGCCCGCACTGGGGGCATCGATACGCTCCCATCACCTCCCCGGGCCGGCCACGATCGGAGTGCAGCGACACCAGGGCCATGCGCACCTCCCCCGCGTGGTGCGGGCACACCGGACCGTCCGCACCACTCATGTCTCCGAAGCCTAGGCCCGGCTCGCGCCGCCGCCTAGTGAGGAGCCCACAAGCAATTGTCGACTCACATTGGCGTACAGTCACATTGCTAATCTGGACCGTACGCATGAGTTCTGCTCTGCCGGCACCGGAACCGATCGAGGTCGGCG
>DASRBU010000084.1:0-4645 GCA_035653475.1 Candidatus Dormiibacterota bacterium
GACCTCGAGGTCGGGGTATCGCCCACCGTCCTGCTCGACCGGGTCTTCGCGGTCCAGGACCAGCTCTTCCAGATGAAGATGGGGGAGTGGGCCCAGGTCCTCCGGGAGGTCGACCGGAGGCTCGACCTCGAGGAGCCCTGAGCGCGACCGGGACCGGCCACGGCGTCCTCCGACGACGCCGCACCGGCGGCCGCCCACGGCGAGGAACCGCGGCGGGCCGGGCCTCGCCGGCTCGGCCGGGCCCTTCTTGCGGTCGCGCCTCTAGAATGCGTGTGGTGATCGGCTGGCGACCATACGACCCCTGGCCCAGTCCCGTACGGGAGATGCTCGATCAGTTCTTCCGTGAGGTCGGCGTCCGCGACCGCGGCGTGTCGGCGGTACCCATCAACGTCTACGAAGAGGAGGAGGCGCTGGTCATCGAGGCCAGCATGCCCGGCGTCAGGCCCGAGGACATCGAGCTCAGCTGCGCCGACGAGGTGCTGACCATCCGGGGCCGCAGCTCGGTGCCTGACCGCGACTACCTTCACCAGGAGATCTACCGCACGGAGTACCTGCGCCGGGTCCCCCTGCCCGCCGGCTGCTCCGTCGACGGAGCGGAGGCATCGACCGAACTCGGGCTGCTGCGGATCCGGGTGCCCAAGCCGAGGCCCCGGGCACCGGAGCGGATCCGGATCCAGATCACGAGGAAGAACTCCTCCTGAGCCGCTGGACCTCGGGGACGGACCGGGAGGAGCGGGGTGCCTCCAGGGAGGTCCCGGAGAGGCCGGAGCGGCAAGGCCGCGAGCGGGACGGTGCTGCCCGCTCGCGGTCCTCGTCCTCGGGCGTTGCCCTGGACCTGACCGCTGCGGCCGAGGAGTACCTCGGCTGGCTCCAGGTGGAGGCCAACCGGAGCCCCAACACGGTTCGCGCCTACCGTGGCGAGCTGCGGCGCTTCGCCGGCTTCCTGGCCGCGCGTGGCCACAGCCTGCGTATGGACGACCTCGACCGTGAGGACCTGCGCGCCTATCAGCGCCACCTGGCGGAGCGCCTGCCCAGTCCGGCCTCCCGCGCCCGGGCCCTGGTGGCCATCCGCTCCTGGCTGCGGTGGCTGGCGCGCGAGGAGCTGGTCGGGAGGGACCTGTCCAACGCGGTGACCCTGCCCAGGTTGGAGCAACGGCTCCCGCGTCCCCTCCCGCCCGAGGAGCTGGCCCACCTGCTCCGCGCCCTGCCCTCGGCCACGCCCATCCAGAAGCGCGACCGGGCCCTGGTCCTGTTCCTGATCAGCACCGGCTGCCGGATCTCCGAGGCCCTCCAGCTCGACCGAGCCGACGTGCCCCGCCAGGGCAACCGCCTGGTGGTGACCGGCAAGGGCGCCAAACAGCGCTCCGTCTACCTGACCGCGGACGCCCGCGCCGCCCTCGACGCCTACCTGCTGTCCCGTGAAGACCCCTCGCCGGCGCTGTTCATCAACTACGACCGCTCCCGGCGGCCGGGCGAGGACCGCCGCCTCACCACGGCCGGCGCCCGCCACGTCGTGCGCCGCCTGCGTCGGCAGCTCGGGGTCTGGTCCTTCCGCTCCCCCCACGTCGCCCGGCACACGGCCGCCACCACCCTGCTCGAGGTGACCGGAGGCGACGTGCGCCTGGTCCAGGAGGTGCTGGGCCACGCCAACCTCAACACCCTCCAGGGTTACACCCGGGTCGTCGACGCCCGCAAGGTCGAGGCCTACCGCCGCTACCAGGAGCACCTCGCCGCCGGGCTGACGGCCCCGGCGTCCCCGTCGGAGGGGGACGTCGACCAGGGGCCGAGAGGATCCGGCTAGGCCTCCGGCTCCCCGCCGAGCATGAGGCTGTCCTGGATCTCGTAGAGGAGGTCCATCGCCTCCATCACCGTGCCCGGACGCGGCTGATGGACGAGGTCGACGGCGCGGCTCTCCGCCAACAGGCGGTCCAGCGCCATGGCCAGATGCTCGGGGACCTCGCTCTGCTCGGCCAGGTTCAGGAGCTCGAGCTCGTCGAGCAGGCGGTCGATGTAACGCATCTTGTTGCGGCGACCGTACTTGAGCTCGCGGGCCTGTCGTTCACGCTCCTCGACCCGCTGGATGGCTGCGCATGCTTCCCGGATCATCGCGTTTCCACCTCGTCACTGCCGGCGACCAGCCCCAGTGTATTCACCCGCGGGCTTTTGTCAAGGTCATCCTTGAGAAAATCGTCTCTCCAGGCCGGCCCAGGTGGCGGGGGCTGGCCTGTGCTAAGCTCGGCGGCCGGGGCCGCTCACATGCCGTCATTGATCGCCGGCCGGTCGACACGCATGGAGGTCCTCGAGCTCCTCCGCCGCAAGCAGGCCGCGAGCGCCGAGGCAATCTCCCGAGAGCTCGGGATCACGCCCAACGCCGTGCGTCAGCATCTCACCAACCTGGAGCGTGACGGGCTGGTCCAGAGCCGGCCGGTGCGCAACAAGCGCGGCCGACCCTGCCTGATGTTCTCCCTCACCGACCGGGCGGACGCGGTCTTCCCCAAACGCTACGGGCGCCTGGCCACCATGGTCCTGACCGAGCTCCAGGAGATGGGCGGGCCCCGCCTGTTGGACGAGGTCTTCTACCGGGTCGCCGAGCGCTACGGCAAGCCGATCGCCGAGCAGACCCGCGGGCTGCCGTTCGAGGAAAAGCTGGAGCGGGTGGTGGAGTGGATCGCCCGGGCCGGCACCCTGGCCGAGAAGGAGGAGATCCCGGAAGGGGTTCGGGTGACCATCCACAACTGTCCCTTCCGGAACACGGCCCTCAAGTTCCCCCAGGTCTGCACCATCACGCCCCAGCTGCTGGTGCGGGTGCTCGGGGCTCCGGTCTCACAGGATGCCTCCATCCACCGCCGCGATCCCTGCTGCTCGTTCATCGTGCACCGACCGGAGCCGCCGGCCACCCCACCTCGGCGGCGTCGGAGCGGCGACGACGGCGCGGGGGCGTGAGCACGGTTCCCGCCCTCACCGGCGCGCAGGTCCGTGAGATCGACCGCCTGACCACCGAGCGCTTCCAGGTGCCGGTGGGCTGGCTCATGGAGGCCGCCGGCTGGCAGGTCGCCCGCCACGTGCGAGGCCGGGCGGTCGTCCTCTGTGGGAAGGGCAACAACGGCGGCGACGGTCTGGCGGCGGCCCGCCATCTCCACCGCTGGGGCCGACTGGCGGGCGTGGCCTGCACCGACCCGGAGGGGTTGCGCGGCCCCGCGGCCGATGAGGCCCGGGCCCTGCGAGCGCTGGGCATCGAGATCCTCGAGCGGCCCGAGCTCGGCGATGCCCAGGTGATCGTGGACGCCCTGCTGGGCATCGGCCTCTCCCGGCCTCCCGAGGGGACCGTGGCCCGGTGGATCGAGCTGATCGCCCGGTCGGGCCGGCGCGTGGTCTCGGTGGACGTGCCCTCCGGACTCGACGCCGACAGCGGTCGCGCCCCGGGGGTCTGCGTGCGAGCCGACCTCACGGTCACCCTGGGGCTGCCCAAGGCCGGGCTGCTGGCGGGCGACGGCCCCTCCCGCGCCGGCGAGGTCTGGGTGGCCGACATCGGCATCCCCTTCGAGGCCTACGCCCTGGTGGGCGTCGAGGTGCCCCGCCACCTGTTCGCCATGCACGACCGCTTCCAGCTCCATGCCCTGCGGGCCTGAGCCTCCCCGCCCCTCAGGGGGCGCGGTGCCCGGGGGAGGGGGACCGGTCCCGGCTCGACGGGCCGTCCGCCCCCACCGGACCTGCCTGCTCCCCGGCCGGCGGAGGAACCGTTGACCCGTCACGTGGCCTGGGATCGGGGGGTGGCCCTGGTCGAGTGCGACCTGTGGCTCGACCCGCTCACGGTGCGGGAGCGGGCCTTCGTGTCCCATGCCCACGCCGACCACGTCCGGCGTCACCGGCTGGCCCTGATGACCCCGGACACGCTGGCCCTGCTCCCCCCCAACCGACGCCCGCGACAGGCCCGCCTCCTGGGACTGGGGGAGACCGACGAGCTGGGGGCGGCGACGGTGGCGCTGCACGACGCCGGGCACATGCTGGGCTCGGCCCAGCTGCTCGTGGAGCTCGAGGGGCACCGGCTGCTCTACACCGGGGATCTGAGGCTCCGCCGGCCCGGCGGGGGGCCGGAGGTCGAGGTGCCAAGGGCGGACGTGCTCGTGATCGAGAGCACCTACGGGCGGCCCGGCTTCCGCTTCCCCGACCCCGACGCGGTGGTCGGGGAGATCGCGAGCTGGTGCCGCCGGCTGCTCGAGCGCGGGGTCACCCCGGTGCTGCTCGCGCACGCGCTGGGCAAGACGCAGGAGCTGATGCGGGCGCTGGCCCCCCACGGCCTGCGCTTCGCCCTCGACCCACGCTGCGTGCCGTTCACCCGCGCCTACGAGGCCGCCGGGCTGGAGCTGCCCAGCTGGGAGGAGCTGGACGGCCGGGAGTTGACCGCCGCGCGGCCTCAGAGGGCAGGGAACGTCCTCGAGGGGCGTGTGGTCCTGGCCCCGCCGGCGGGCAAGGGAACCGTTCGCCGTCTGGGGCGGCGCCGGGTGGCGCTGGTCTCGGGCTGGGCCCAGGACCCGCGCTTCTGGCGGATGTTCGGTGCCGACTGCGCCTTTCCCCTCTCCGACCACTGCGACTTCCTCGATCTGCTCGCGGTGGTGGAGCGGTCCGGCGCGGGCAAGGTCTACAC
>DASRBU010000085.1:0-19236 GCA_035653475.1 Candidatus Dormiibacterota bacterium
GCCGGCATCGGTTGTGGAACCGAACCCGGAACTTGGGAGGCCGCTTCCAGCGTTCGATCGCTGCCTTCTTGGCCAATCTCCTACCTCTTACGGAACGGCATGCCCAGCTGCGTGAGCAGCGAGCGCCCCTCTTCGTCCGTCGTGGCCGTGGTCACGACCACCACCTCGAGGCCCCGGAGCTTATCGATCTTGTCGTAGTCGATCTCCGGGAAGATGATCTGCTCCCGCAGCCCCAGCGAGTAGTTGCCCCGACCGTCGAAGCCATCCGGATCGATGCCCCGGAAGTCACGGATACGGGGCAGGGCCACGGCGACGAGCTTCTCGAGGAAATACCACATCCGACGGCCGCGTAGGGTGGCCTTGATGCCGACCGGCATGCCGGCGCGGAGCTTGAAGGCCGCCACCGACCTCCGGGCCCTGACCACGATCGGCTGCTGACCCGTGATGGCGCGCACGTCTCGAACCGCGGCCTCCAGGGCCTGCGGATTGTCCTTGGCCTCGCCGATGCCGATGTTGACCACGACCTTGGCGATCCTGGGCACCTGCATGGGGTTGGAGTAGCCGAACTCCCGCATGAGGGTCGGGACCACCTTCTCACGGTAGTGGACGAGGAGGCCGGGTTCCCTGGTCACGGTGGCGACGCTCACTGCGCCTCGGCCCTCCTCGGCCGCTCGTAGGGCTCTCCGCAGCGCCGACACTGCAGGGCCCGCTCGCCGTTCTCGAGCACGATGTGCTTGATCCGGGTGGGTCGGTTGCAGGAGGGGCAGAGCAGCATCACGTTGCTCCGATCCAGGGGGGCCTCGAAATCGACGATGCCGCCCTGCATGGCCACGTTGCCTCCCGCGCGTCGGCCCGCCTTGACGTGCCGCTTCAGGATGTTGACCCCCTTCACCACCACCTTGCCCTCGCGCGGCAGCGTGCGCAAGATCTCGCCGGTCTTGCCCTTGTCCTTGCCGGCGATCACGAGCACCGTGTCGCCGGGGGCGAGGTCCAGGCGCCGGGGCTGAGGACGCGGCTTGTTCCTGAGCACCTACAGCACCTCCGGGGCCAGGGACACGATCTTCATGAAGTTCCGCTCCCGAAGCTCCCGCGCCACCGGACCGAAGATGCGGGTGCCCCTGGGGTTGTTCTGCGGGTTGATGAGCACGGCGGCGTTGTCGTCGAATCGGATGTTCGACCCGTCCGGGCGTCGATACTCCTTGGCCACGCGGACCACGACCGCCCGGACCACCTCACCCTTCTTCACCTGGCCACCCGGCTGGGCGGACTTGACGGTGGCGGTGATGATGTCTCCGACCCGGGCGTAGCGACGCTTGCTGCCGCCCATCACCCGGATGCAGAGCAGCTCGCGTGCTCCGCTGTTGTCGGCCACCTTGAGCCTGGTCTCCTGCTGGATCATGGTCAGCGGGCCCTCTCCACGATCTCGACCACGCGCCAGCGCTTGTCCTTCGAGAGCGGACGCGTCTCCATGATCCGCACCAGGTCGCCCACGCGGCACTCGTTGCGCTCGTCGTGCGCTTTGAAGCGAACCCGGCGCTGGATCACCTTCTTGTAGAGCGGGTGCGGCTTCAGGTTGGACACCTGGACGACCACCGTCTTCTCCATGCGATCGGAGACCACACGTCCGGTTCGCACCTTCCGGTAACCGCGCGGCTGGGTCTGTGCCTCAGTCATCGTCTGCCTCTCGATCCGTGCCCGGGCTCTCGGGATCCTCCGAACCCCGGTCCTGCGCGTTCGGCGCCGGCGCCCCCGTCGGCTCGTCCCGGCCCGCGGCTTCCACGTGTTCGGGTGTCGCTGCGACGGGCACTGGGGACGCAGCCGCCGGGGGAACGGCCGCCCCCACCAGCGGCTCCTCCGACCGGCGCTGGTGCAGCACGGTCAGGATTCGGGCGATGTCCTTGCGCGTCTTGCGGATCTGCCGGTGGTTCTCGAGCTGGCCGACCGCCAGCTTGAAGCGCAGCTCGTACAGCTCGCGGCGGGCGCTCTTCAGCCGATCCTTGAGCTCTGTCAGCTCCAGCGCCCTCAGCTCCTCGGCCCTCACCGCTCCGCACCCCCCGGATGCCCGACCTGGCCCTCGACCGCAGACAGGAACCTGGTCCTGATGGGCAGCTTGGTCGCGGCCAGGCGCATGGCCTCCCTGGCGACCTCGGGATCGACCCCACCCATCTCGAACAGGATGCGTCCGGGCTTGACCACGGCCACCCACCCTTCAGGGTTGCCCTTCCCCGAGCCCATGCGGGTCTCGGCGGGCTTCTTGGTCACCGGCTTGTCCGGGAAGACCCGGATCCAGATCTGACCACCGCGACGAACGTGACGGGTCATCGCCCGCCGAGCGGCCTCGATCTGACGGTTCGTCATCCAGCAGGGCTCCACCGCCTGCAACGCGAACTGACCGAAGGCGATGGTGTTCCCACGACTGGCGACCCCCCGGCGGCGGCCCTTCTGGACCTTGCGGTGCTTGACCCGCTTAGGCAGGAGCATTGCCACCTCCCTGCTGGCCCGACTCGGACGCCGCCCCACCGGGGGCCTCGGCCGCCGGCGGGCTGCCGGCACCATCACCGGACGGCGCGGGCCGGTCCTGGACCCGCCCCTGCCTGGAGGCTTGGGCTTGGGGCTCGCCACCTCCCTGGCGACCCTGCTGTGCCCGAGACTGACCACCGCCGGACTGGCCGCCGCGGCTGCCGCGGCGGCGGCGCCGCTGGCCGCCGGGCTGCTGGCCCTGGCCGGCCCCCGGGCCACCGCCGGCCGGCTCGGCCGGGGCCGCAACCGCCTGCTCCCCGGCGGTCGGCTCCGCGATCGGTTCGGGACGCCGCGTCGAGACGTCGCCCCGGTAGATCCACACCTTGACCCCGATCACCCCGAAGGTCGTCCGGGCCGTGGCCTGGCCGAACTGGATGTCGGCTCGCAAGGTGTGGAGCGGCACCCGACCCTCGCGGTCCCACTCCCGCCGGGCCATCTCCGCACCCCGCAGGCGACCGCTGAGCTCGATCCGGACGCCCTTGGCGCCGGCCCGCATCGTGCGCAGGATCGACTGCTTCATCGCCCGCCGGTGGCTGATCCGCCGCTCCAGCTGCGAGGCGATGTTCTCCGCCACCAGTTGGGCATCGAGCTCGGGCTGCTTGATCTCCTGGATGGAGATGCGGACCCGGTTGCCGAACCGCTTCTCGAGGTCCTCGCGCAGCTGATCGACCGAGGCCCCCCCTTTGCCGATCACGATGCCCGGCTTGGCGGTGTGGATCGTGATCGTCGTCTGGGCGTTGGAGGAGCGCTCGGTCTCGATCCGCGCGATGCCGGCGTTGCGCAGGCGAGAGGCGATCAGGCGCCGCATCTCCAGGTCTTCGTGGAGGAGCTTGGTGTAGTCCTTGCCGCTGGCGAACCAGTTCGCCTCCCAGCCCCGGTAGATCCCGAGTCGAAACGCGTTCGGGTGGACCTTGTGACCCAATGGACTATTCCCCCTCGCCGACCTCGCCGGACGCCTCCGGCTGCTCCGGTGGCTCGCTCTGCACCGGCGCCTCCGATCCCCGCGCCGGCGACCGACGCCGGCTCGACCGCCTGCCGGCGGCCTCCGGGCGCTCCTCGACCACGACCGTGATGTGGCAGGTGCGATGGAAGTACTGGTGGGCCATGCCCCGGCTCACCGGCCGGATCCGCTTCATGGTGGGACCCGGATCGACCAGCACCTGCTTCACCCAGAGCTGGTCCCGGGAGAGATCCCAGTTGTGCTCGGCGTTGGCCGCGGCCGAGCGGATCACCTTGGCCAAGTCACGGGCCGCGTGCTTGGGCGAGAACTGGAGCTGGGCGAGCGCGTCGGCGACGGGCAGGCCACGCACCAGCCCCGCCACCAGCCGCACCTTCCGCGGCGATCGCCTGACGTATCGGGCCCGGGCGAAGGGCTCGGTGGGACGGCTCATCGCACCCGACTCCTGCGCTCGGTCTTGCCGCCGTGGCCACGGAAGTGGCGGGTGGGGGCGAACTCCCCGAGCTTGTGGCCGACCATGTTCTCCGTGATGAACACGGGGACGTGCTTGCGACCATCGTGCACCGCCACCGTGTGGCCGACCATCTCCGGGAAGATGGTCGAGGCGCGGGCCCAGGTGCGCACCACCCGCTTCTCGCGAGTGGTGTTCAGCCGGGCGATCTTCTCGGCCAGCTTCGGATCGATGTAGGGACCCTTCTTCAGCGATCTCGACATCGCCTGCTCCCATCCTCGCTCACTGCTTCCGCTCCGGGCGGCGGATGATGAACTTGTTGGAGGCCTTCTTGGGCTTGCGCGTGCGCAGGCCGAGCGCGGGCTTGCCCCAGGGCGTCTTCGGGTTGCCACCCGGACCCGTCTTGCCCTCACCGCCGCCGTGCGGATGGTCGTTCGGGTTCATGGTCGAGCCGCGCACGGCCGGACGGCGGCCGAGCCAGCGCGACCGTCCGGCCTTGCCCCCCGACTCGTTCTCGTGCTCCAGGTTGCCGACCTGGCCAATGGTGGCCATGCAACGGACGTGGATGCGACGCAGCTCACCGGAAGGCATGCGCACCACCGCGTAGTTGCCCTCCTTGGCGAGGAGCTGCGCCGAAGCTCCCGCCGAGCGAACCAGCTGTCCTCCCCTACCCAGGGTCAGCTCGATGTTGTGGATGGTCGAGCCGATCGGGATCCGGGCCAGGGGCAGGGCGTTGCCGACCCGAATGGGCGCCTCCGGGCCGCTCATGACCCGGTCGCCCACCTTCAGCCCCAGGGGAGCCAGGATGTAGCGCTTCTCCCCGTCCCGGTAGGACACCAGCGCGATACGCGCCGTGCGATTGGGGTCGTACTCGATGCTGGTCACCGTGCCCGGCACCCCGATCTTGTCGCGCTTGAAGTCGATCCTCCGGTAGATGCGCCGCCCGCCACCGCCGCGGTGGCGCACGGTGATGCGCCCCTGGTTGTTGCGGCCGGCGCGCTTGGGCAGCTTCTCCAGGAGGCTCTTCTCCGGCTTCGAGCGCGTGACCTCCTCGAAGCTGGAGGTGGCCATGAACCGGCGGCCCGGGCTGGTCGGCTTGTACTTGCGAACCGGCATCCTAGACCCCTCCGAACAGTCCTTCCAGCTTGCCGGCGGACAGGGTCACCACGGCCTTCTTCCAGTCCGGGGTCCGCCCCCCGGACCGGCCACGACCGAGCCGGCGCACCTTGCCGCGGACCCGGATGGTGTGCACGCTGGCCACCTTCACGCCCTGCGCCTTGTAGTGCTCCTCCAGGGCCCGGGCGATCTCGGGCTTGGTGGCGTCGTTCGCCACCCGAAACGTGTAACGCCCCTCCTGGAAGAGGGTGTAGGAGCGCTCGCTGATGACGGGCCCCAGGATGACCTCGGCCGGTGATCGGCTCATGGCTTCACCTCGTCAGAGGCCTCCATCGCCTCCTCCCCGCCCGAGGTGTCCCCGGATCCCCCCAACCCGGCGCGGGCATGGGGGGCGGCGAAGAGCTCCGCGATCAGCCCCACGGCGTCGTTCGTGATCAACAGCCGCTCGTGTGTGAAGAGGTCGTGCAGGTTCAGGTTGTGGGCCAGGATCGGCTTGGCCCAGGACAGGTTGCTCATCGAACGAGCGACCACCTGGTTGGGGGCGGGCAAGACCACCAGCGCCGACCGCTCCACGCCCACCCGGCGCAGGAACTCGACCATGGGCCGAGTCCGGGGCTCCTCGAAGGAGAAACCGTCGAGCACGGCGACCTTGCCCTCGGCCACCTTGATGCTCAGCGCCGAGCGCAGGGCCAGCCGGCGCATCTTCCGGGGCATCCGCTGGCGATAGCTACGCGGGTGCGGCCCGAACACGACGGCGCCGCCCACCATCGACGGCTCGCGAATGGACCCGTGCCGGGCCCGGCCGGTGCGCTTCTGCCGGTAGGGCTTGGCCCCGCCACCGCGCACCGTGGCCCGGGTCTTGGTGGAGGCCGTCCCCTGGCGCGCGTTGGCCAGCTGCCGGACCAGCGCCTGGTGCATCACGGCCGGGTTCGGCCGCTCGGCGAAGACCGAGGCCGGCAGCTCCACCTCCCCGACCCGCTCGCCGTTGACGTCGTAGCGGGCGACGGTCAGGCGGGAAAGGTCCACCTCCTGGACGGCCGGCCCCGATGCCATGTCCACGGTCCTCGTCTTCGCCATCGTCAGCCCTTCTTCCTCGCCCTCTGCTTGATGGAACCGCGCACCACGACCACCCCGCCCCTGGGGCCGGGCACGCTGCCGTTGACCAGCAAGAGGTTGCGCTGGGGGTCGACGCGGAGGACCCGGAGCCCCTGCACCGTGGTGCGGACGTTACCCATGTGTCCCGCCATGCGCAGGCCCTTGAACACCCGGGCGGCATCCGTCGCCCCGATTGACCCCGGCTTGCGGACGTTCATCGAGCCGTGGGTCTCGGGACCGCGGCCGAACCCGTGCCGCTTGACCATGCCCTGGAAGCCCTTGCCCTTGGAGGTGCCGGTCACGTCCACCAGCTCGCCCTCGCTGAAGATCTCGCAGGTCAGCTCCTGGCCGGGCTCCACTCCCTCGTAGTCACGGATCTCGACGATCCTCCGGGCCGGCTCCTGCCCGACCTTACGGAACTCGCCCAACCGGGGCTTGCTCAGGCGACTGGCCTCGACCCGACCGAAGGCGAGCCGGGCCGCCTGGTAGCCGTCCCGCTCCGGTGTGCGCAGGCCGAGCACCCGGCAGGGACCGGCCTCGAGGACGGTGACCGCCGCCACCGTGCCATCCGGGTTGAAGACCTGGGTCATGCCCAGCTTGCGGGCCACGAGTCCTTTCGCCATCGTCTACAGCTTGATCTCGATGGAGACGCCGGCCGGCAGGTTGAGCCGCATCAGCGAGTCCACCACCCGGGGATTGGGATCCAGGATGTCGACGATGCGCTTGTGGGTGCGCATCTCGAACTGCTCTCGTGAGTCCTTGTCGATGAACGGAGAGCGGATGACCGTGTGCTTGCGGATCTCCGTCGGCAAGGGGATGGGGCCGGCCGTGCGCGCGTTGGCCCGCCGGGCCGTGTCCACGATCCTGTCCGCCGCCTGGTCCAGGACCTTGTGGTCGTAGGCCTTGAGCCTGATCCTGATTCTCTGCGCCAACTGCCGGCCCCCTTTTCCTCTTGTGCTGTGAACCTCTACTTGATCACCGACGTGACCACGCCGGCGCCGACCGTGCGACCACCCTCGCGGATGGCGAAGCGCAGACCATCCTCGATCGCGATCGGCGTGATCAGCTCCACCGTCAGCTCCACGTTGTCACCGGGCATGCACATCTCCACGCCCTCGGGCAGCGTGATGGTGCCGGTGACGTCGGTGGTCCGCATGTAGAACTGCGGACGGTAGTTGGAGAAGAAGGGGGTGTGGCGGCCACCCTCCTCCTTGGTCAAGACGTAGACGTTGGCCTTGAAGGCCGTGTGCGGCGTGATCGAGCCGGGCTTGGCCAGAACCTGGCCACGCTCGACCTCGTCGCGCTTCACGCCGCGCAGGAGGCAGCCCACGTTGTCGCCGGCCTGGGCGGTGTCCATGCTCTTGTGGAACATCTCGATCCCGGTCACCACCGTGTTCCGGGTCTCCCGGATACCCACGATCTCGACCGGCTCGTTCAGCTTGAGGGTGCCGCGCTCCACCCGGCCGGTGACCACCGTGCCCCGACCCTCGATCGTGAACACGTCCTCGATCGGCATCAGGAAGGGCTTCTCGGTATCGCGGATCGGCTCCGGGATGTACGTGTCGACGGCGTCGAGCAGCTGCTCGATCCGCTTCTTCCACTCGGGATCGCCCTCCAGCGCCTTCAGGGCGGACACCCGGACGATGGGCACGTCGTCCCCCGGGAACTCGTAGCGGTTCAGGAGGTCGCGGAGGTCGAGCTCCACCAGCTCCAGGAACTCCTCGTCGTCGACCATGTCGACCTTGTTCAGGGCGACGACGATGTAGGGAACGTTCACCTGCCGAGCCAGGAGGATGTGCTCGCGGGTCTGGGGCATGGCGCCGTCGTTGGCCGCCACCACCAGGATGGCCCCGTCCATCTGGGCGGCGCCGGTGATCATGTTCTTGATGTAGTCCGCGTGCCCGGGGCAGTCGACGTGGGCGTAGTGGCGCTTCTCGGTCTCGTACTCCACGTGGGCAATGGAGATCGTGATCCCCCGCTGCCGCTCCTCGGGTGCCTTGTCGATGGTGTCGAAGGCCCGGAACTGGGCCAGGCCCTTCTCCGCCTGCACCTTCGTGATGGCGGCCGTCAACGTCGTCTTGCCATGGTCGATGTGACCGATGGTCCCGACGTTCATGTGGGGCTTGGTGCGCTCGAACTTCTTCTTTCCCACTGCTGCCTCCTGCGTCTGACTGTGGCGGTGAGCCCCTACCTCCGACCCCGCTGGCCGACGGCCTCGGCCAGCTGGGCTGGGAGCTCCTCGTAGTGGTCGAACTGCATCGTGTACGTGGCGCGGCCAGAGGTGAGGGAACGCAGGTCGGTGGCGTAGCCGAACATCTCGGCCAGGGGGACGAACGCCTTCACCGACTGCGAGGTGCCCCTGCCCTCCATGCCCAGGATGTGCCCCCGGCGGGCGGTGAGATCTCCGATCACGTCGCCCAGGTACTCCTGGGGCATCACGACGTCCACCTTCATGATCGGCTCCAGGAGGTACGCGTCCGCCCGGCGGAGGGCGTCCTTGATGGCCAGCGAACCCGCGATCTCGAAGGATTGCTCGCTGGAGTCGACCGGATGGTAGGAACCGTCCACGAGGGTCACCCTCAGGTCCACCACCGGGTAGCCGGCGACCACGCCGGTGGTGACGGAGTTGCGCACGCCCCGCTCCACGGCCGGCACGAACTCCCGCGGGATGCGTCCCTGGGTGATCCGATCCACAAACTCCACCCCGGCGCCGCGCGCCAGGGGCTCGACCTCGATCTCGACGTGACCGTACTGCCCCTTACCACCCGTCTGGCGGACGAAGCGACCGGTGCCGTGGGCCGGCCGGCGGATCGCCTCCCGATAGGCCACCTGGGGCTTACCGACGTTGGCGTCGACCTTGAACTCCCGGGTCAGGCGGTCGACGATGATCTCCAGGTGCAGCTCACCCATGCCGGCGATGATGTTCTGCCCCGTCTCCTCGTCGGTGCGGACACGGAAGGTGGGGTCCTCCTCCGAGATGCGCTGCAACGCCACCGCCAGCTTGTCCTGGTCGGCCTTGGTCCGGGGCTCGATGGCCACCGAGATCACCGGCTCCGGGAACTCCATCGCCTCGAGCAGGATGGGGTGCTCCTCGTCGGTCAGCGTGTCGCCGGTCGAGGTCCCCTTCAGACCGACGGCGGCGGCGATGTCCCCGGCCAGCACCTCCTGCACGTCCTCCCGACGCATGGCGTGCATGCGCAGGATGCGACCGATGCGCTCGCGGCGGCCGGTGGTCGCGTTGAGCACCACCGAGCCGGCGCTCAGACGTCCGGAGTAGACGCGGAAGAAGGTCAGCTTGCCCACGCCCAGGGGGTCCATCTGGACCTTGAAGGCCAGGGCGCAGAAGGGCGCGTCCTCCTGGACCGGCCGCACCGCCAGGCTGTGATCGTGCGGGTCGACCCCTTCCACGGCCGGCATGTCCGCCGGCGAGGGGAGGTAGTCGACCACCGCATCGAGCAGTGGCTGCACGCCCTTGTTCCGCAAGGCCGCGCCGCAGAGGACCGGCACCAGGTGCCCAGCCACCGTGCCCCGGCGCAACGCCCGGACCAGGTCCTCCACCGACAGCTCCTGCTCCTCGAGGTACTTCTGCATGACCTCGTCGTCGAAGTCGGCCGCCGCCTCCACCAGCTGACGTCGGAAGCGCGCTACCGGCTCCCGCAGCTCGACCGGGATCTCGGAGCTCTCGAAGTTCTTGCCCAGGTCGTCGGTGTAGATGATGGCCCGCTCGCCCAGGAGGTCCACGACCCCCCTGAAGTCGTCCTCGGCGCCGATCGGGAGCTGGACGGGCACGGCGCGCGCGCCCAGGCGGCTCTGGATCGACGCCACCGCGGCGTAGAAGTCGGCCCCCATCCGGTCCATCTTGTTGATGAAGGCGATCCGCGGCACCCCGTAGTGGTCGGCCTGCCGCCACACGGTCTCGGACTGCGGCTCGACCCCGGCCACGGCGTCGAAGATGGCGATGGCGCCGTCGAGCACGCGAAGGCTACGCTCAACCTCGACCGTGAAGTCCACGTGTCCGGGTGTGTCTATGATGTTGATCGCGTGCCCCCGCCAGTGGCAGGTGGTGGCGGCGAGGGTGATCGTGATCCCTCGCTCCTTCTCCTGGACCATCCAGTCCATGGTCGCGGCCCCGTCGTGGACCTCGCCCATCCGATGCAGCCGGCCGGCGTAGAAGAGGATCCTCTCCGTGGTCGTGGTCTTGCCGGCATCGATGTGCGCCATGATCCCGATGTTCCGGAGCCGCTCCAGCCGGGTGCTCCGCTCCACCTGCTTCACTGCAACCGCCGCGATCTTCGTCTGCCTCCGTGCTCAGTATCGGAAATGGCTGAACGCCTTGTTCGATTCCGCCATCCTGTGGGTCTCTTCCTTGCGCCGTACCGCGCCACCGGCGTTGTTGGCAGCGTCCACCAGCTCCGCGGCCAGCTTCTCCGCCATGCTCTTGCCGTTCCGCTGCCGGGCGAAGCGCACGATCCAGCGCCGGGCCAGGGCCAGGCGGCGGTCGGGACGGATCTCGACCGGCACCTGGTAGGTCGCGCCGCCGACCCTCCGCGGCTTCACCTCGAGCACCGGCGTGGCGTTGCGCAACGCCTGCTCGAACACCTCGAGCGGCTCTCTCCTGGCCGTCCGCCCGGCACGGCGCAGCGCATCATAGGTAATGCGCTCGGCGAGCGATTTCTTCCCGTTGCGCATGACGATGTTGATGAACTTCGCCACCGACTCCGAGTTGTAGACGGGGTCGGGCGCGACCGAACGTTTGACCGGACGGTAGCGGCGCGGCATCCTACCTGCTCTTCTCGCGCTTGGCGCCGTACTTGGAACGGCCCTGCCGACGGTTCTTGGTCCCGGCGGTGTCCAGGGTGCCCCGGATGATGTGGTAGCGAACCCCGGGCAGGTCCTTCACCCGGCCACCACGGATGAGGACGACGGAGTGCTCCTGGAGGTTGTGGCCGATGCCGGGAATGTAGGCCGTCACCTCGACCCCGGTGGTCAGGCGCACACGGGCGACCTTCCGCAGGGCCGAGTTCGGCTTCTTCGGCGTGGTCGTGTACACGCGCACGCACACGCCCCGGCGCTGCGGCGACCCCCGCAGCGCGGGCGACTTCGACTTCTTGACGATCGGCTTGCGGCCGACGCGAATCAGCTGTTGAATGGTCGGCAACGCGTTCTCCTGAGCGGCGTTCTGGGGGCTTCGAAGCTCCAGCAAGCCACGGAGGGCTGGAGTCGAAGGCTGAGTATACCCGAAGACGGGACGCGTATGCGGGCCGCCCCAACCGCTCTCCCATCCTGCCACGCTACCACCCTCCCGATCGGCACCGGACGGTCGTGGCCCGGGAACGAAGACAAAGAGGCGCCCCCTGCGGGGCGCCCCTTCGGAGTGGAGGGACGAGAAGTCGTACGTGGTGGATGTCGTCAGCTCGGGGGCCGCTCACCACCGGGTTGCGGCCCGTTTCCTTCCCTTCACCCCTGCATACGAAGCCGGCCCGAAGGCGGATCACGCCCGTTCCGGGGCCGGGCTGCGGGGCTAGGGTGTGGCTCCGCCGGCGGTGGGGGTGGGGCTCGGGGAGAGCGGCGTCGGCGTGACGGGGGATGGACGGGGGGTGGGGCTCGGGGTCGAGGTCGGCGATGGCCCCGGGCTGGCCGTGGCCGTGGGCGAGGGCAAGGGTGAGGGGGTGGGTGAAGGCGGTGCCGTCACCGTCAGCGGGGCGCCGAGTGGGCAACGCCCCTGCCAGCAGAGGCTCAACCGGTGGCTCCCGGGAGAGGTACCTGCCGGCACCGTCACCTGGCGCTGCACGTGGCCGTTTCCGTCCGCCTGGAAGACCCCGATCTGCACCGGGTCACTGGCGAGTTCGATCGTGCCCACCTGGTCCGCGGGCAGGTGATCGGCGCTCACCACCAGGGAACCACCGGCGGGGACCACGGAGGCGGAGAGCTGGAGGACGGCGCTCGGGGACGGGGTCGGACGGAAGAAGACGGTGAGCAGGGCGCCGGCGAGCAGGGCGGCCAGCGCCGCGCCGGCGAGCGCCCATGGCCACGGCCGCCGCCGGGGCGGCACCGTCCCCACCGCGAAGGTCGGAGCGGCGTCCTGACGCAGGGCCTCGGCCAGCGCCTCGATCAGCTGTGTGCACGTCTGCCAGCGCGCCCCCGGCTCCCTGGCCAGGCCGCGCAGGACGACCTGGTCCGTCCGGCGGCCGAGTTCGGGCCGGGAGCTCGAGGGGGGCGGCGGCTCCGAGCGGAGCCGGGCCCTGAGCACCTCTTCCGGCCGGCCCGCGAACGGCGTCCGGCCGACGAGCAACCAGTAGACGATGGTGGCGAAGGCGTAGCAGTCGCTGGCCGTGGTGGGCTCGTCCCCGTGCAGCTGCTCCGGTGCCGAGTAGGCCGGGTCGACCGGGGGGGCGTCCGGGGCCGCGGGTGAGACCCTGCGCAGCCAGCCCATGCCCACGTCGGCCACGAAGACATGGTCGTCGGGTCCGAGGAGGATCTGTCCCGGGTGCAGGTCACCGTGGACGAAGCCGCTGCGATGGGCGTGATCGACGCCGGCCGCCGCCTCGCGCAGGAGCCAGAGCGCCCCCTCCCGGCCCAGGGTGCCGCCGCGTATCCGACTGGCCAAGGAGCCGCCCTGGACGTACTCCAGGATCAGGTAGGCCTCGTCCCCCAGCTCTCCGAAGTCCAGGACGCTGACCAGGTTCGGATGCCTGAGCGCGGCCAGCGCCGGGGCCAGGGTCCGGAAGCGGGACCACCCCTCCTCGGAGAGGCTCTCCAGCACCTTCACCGCGACCGAGCCGCTGCTGGGGTCGTAGCCGCGGAAAACGGGACCCAGCGAGCCCTGACCGAGGTACTCGTGGACCTCGTAGCGGCCCAGCCGGCTGCCGGTGTGGATCACCGGCATGCCGGAACGTTCCTCCCGAAACCGGCGTCACCTGCGATGTCACGAATCTACCCGCAGGGCGTCGGGGCTGTCACCGGGTGAGCAACGGCCACCGCGGCTCGGGGCGCCAGCAGGGCAGGTTGGGGGCGAGCCCCCAGAGGGAGGACCCGGGGGCGCCCCGACGGCGCCCCCGGTCGCTCGCGCCGGCCTCAGACGCTGAGCATCTCCAGGTCGATCGGCTCCTCCTCCAGCATCCGGGCGGCCTGCTCTCGCTGCTTCTTGTAGTAGTCGAGACCCGTCCCGGCCGGGATGAGCTTGCCGATGATCACGTTCTCCTTCAGGCCGCGCAGACGGTCCACCTGACCGCTGATGGCGGCCTCGGTCAGGACCCTGGTCGTCTCCTGGAAGGACGCGGCGGACAGCCACGAGGTGGTGTTGAGCGCCGCCTTGATCAGGCCCAGCAGCACGGTCTGGGCCGTCGCCGGCTCGCCGCCCTCGGCCAGCACCTGCTTGTTGGCCTCCTCGTACTCCCACTGGGACACGATCGCGCCCGGGAGCAGCGAGGTGTCCCCGGCCGAGTCGATGCGGACCTTGCGCATCATCTGGCGGATGATCACCTCGATGTGCTTGTCGTTGATGTCCACGCCCTGGGAACGGTAGACCTTCTGCACCTCGTCCACGAGGAAGGTCTGGACCGCCTCCTTGCCCAGCACGTGGAGCAGCTCCTGCGGGCTGACCGACCCCTCGGTGATCTGCTGGCCGGCCTTGACGGCCACCGTCCCACCGTCGCGCCGCTCCAGCTCGGGCCGGATCCTGACCCCGTGCGGGATCACGTACTCCCTGATCTCCTCGTCCACGGCGCGGATCGTGATCTCCTTCTGGCCCACCCTGGCCCGGCCCGCGTGACGGGTGCGGAGGATGGCCTCGTCGCCCTTGCGGGCGAGCTCCTGGCCCTCCATGACCTCGTCCCCGTCCCGGACCAGCACTTCCATGCCCGCCTCCAGCGGGTAGGAGACCTCGAACTCCTCCCGAGAGGTGATCCGGACCTTGCGGGAGCCGTCCTGGCGGATCACCTCGAGCTCGCCGTCGATCTCGGAGATGATGGCCTTGCCCTTGGGCACCCGGGCCTCGAACAGCTCCTCGACCCGGGGCAGGCCCTGGGTGATGTCGACCCCGGCCACGCCTCCGGTGTGGAAGGTCCGCATGGTCAGCTGGGTCCCGGGCTCCCCGATCGACTGGGCGGCGATCACGCCCACCGCCTCACCGATCTCCACCATCTGACCGGTGGCCAGGTTACGGCCGTAGCAGTTCCGGCACACGCCCTCGCGGGACTCGCAGGTCATCACCGACCGAACCCGGACCCGTTCCAGGCCGGCCGCGATGGCACGGCGGGCGGCCGAGTCGGTGATCATCTCCCCGGCCCGGACCAGCAGCTCGCCGTCGGGCAGCACGACGTTGTCCGCCGCCAGCCGGCCGGCGATGCGGTCGAAGATCGGCTCGGTGCGCGCGCGCTCCGCGTTCACGCCCTGGATCCAGATCCCGTTCCGGGTGCCGCAGTCCTCCTCGCGGACGATCACGTCCTGGGCGACGTCGACCAGGCGCCGGGTCAGGTAGCCCGAGTCGGCCGTCCTGAGCGCCGTGTCGGCCAGGCCCTTGCGGGCGCCGTGGGTGGAGATGAAGTACTCGAGGACGTTCAGCCCCTCGGTGAAGTTGGAGTGGATGGGCAGGTCGATGATCCGACCGGTGGGGTCCGCCATCAGGCCCCGCATGCCGGCCATCTGGCTGACCTGCTGCACGTCACCCCGGGCCCCGGAGGCCATCATCATCCAGATCGGGTTGAAGCGGTCGAACTCCTCCAGGCTGGCGTGCCGCACCTCCTCCGTGGCCCGGGTCCAGAGCTCCACCACCTTGCGGTAGCGCTCGTCCTCGGTCATGACGCCACGGCGGTACATCCGCTCGACCTCGTTCACCTCCCGCTGGGTGCGCTCCAGGATCTCGGCCTTGGTGGGCGGGGTGGGCACGTCCATGGCCGAGATGGTGAACCCGGCCCGGGTGGCGTAGTGGTATCCGATCCGCTTGATCTCGTTGACCACCTGGGCGGTCACCTCGCCCCCGTAGAGCTCGAAGAGCCGGGACACCAGCTGGCGCAGGCCCTTCTTGTCCAGGACGGTGTTCTGGAACTCCAGCGGCGACTGGCTGCCGTCCTCGGACACGCGCGGCGGACGACCGATGGGCAGGACCTGGTTCATGATCACCCGGCCCGGAGTCGTGACCACCAGCCGGCCGTCCATCCGGACCCGCACCCAGTCGTGCAGCCCGACCAGGCGGGCGTCGTAGGCGAGCAGCACCTCGTCCACCCCACCGAAGGCGGGCAAGGCCCCGACCTGGTCCTCCGTCGGAGGATCGGTGCGGGCAGCGGTGAGCCAGTAGCAGCCGAGGACGATGTCCTGGGTGGGCGCCACCACCGGTTGCCCGTTGGCCGGGCTGAGCAGGTTGCGCGAGCTCATCATCAGGTTCTTCGCCTCGGCGATGGCCCCGGAGAAGAGCGGCACGTGGACCGCCATCTGGTCGCCGTCGAAGTCGGCGTTGAAGGCCGGGCAGACCAGCGGGTGAACCTGGATGGCCGAGCCCTCGACCAGCACGGGCATGAAGGCCTGGATGCCCAGGCGGTGCAGGGTGGGGGCGCGGTTCAGCAGCACCGGGTGATCCTTGATCACCTCGTCCAGGACGTCCCAGACGGCCGGGGCGCTGCGCTCCACCATCCGCTTCGCGGACTTGATGTTGGTGGTGTAGCCCTTGTTGACCAGCTCCCGCATCACGAACGGCTTGAAGAGCTCCAGGGCCATCTTCTTGGGCAGGCCGCACTCGTGGAGCTTGAGCTCCGGACCGACCACGATCACCGACCGGCCGGAGTAGTCCACGCGCTTGCCAAGCAGGTTCTGGCGGAAGCGACCCTGCTTGCCCTTGAGCAGGTCCGAGAGCGACTTCAGCTTGCGGTTGCCGGTGCCGGTGATGGCGCGCCCGCGGCGCCCGTTGTCGATCAGGGCGTCCACGGCCTCCTGGAGCATGCGCTTCTCGTTCCGCACGATGATCTCGGGCGCCCCCAGCTCCAGCAGCCGCTTCAGCCGGTTGTTGCGGTTGATCACCCGCCGATAGAGATCGTTCAGGTCGGAGGTGGCGAAGCGGCCGCCGTCGAGCTGCACCATGGGCCGCAGCTCGGGAGGGATGACGGGCAGCACGTCCAGGATCATCCAGGTCGGGCTGGCCTTGGAGCGGCGGAAGTCCTCGACCACCTTGAGCCGCTTGATCGCCTTCTGCTTGCGCTGGCCGCTGGCCACGCGGGACTCCTCGCGCAGCCGGTACATCTCCTGATCGAGGTCGATCCGCCCCAGCAGCTCCTTGATGGCCTCGGCGCCGATGCCGGCCCGGAAGGCCCGCCCGAAGCGCTCCTGGAAGTCCCGGTACTGGGTGTCGGTCAAGAGCTGCTTGACGTGCAGGGCCTCCAGATCCTGGCGCATGGCGTCCAGCTCCTGCTGGCGGGCCTCCAGCTGCTCGTCGAGCCGCTCCCGCTCGCTGCCGGTGGCCTCCTGGATGGCCGCCTCCAGCTCCGCCTCGGCCCGGCTCAGGCGCGCCCGGGCCGCGTCCTGGGCGGCCCGAACGTTGGCCTCCACGCGCTCGATCCGCTCCTGGACCTTGCGCAGGGCTTCGTGGACCTGCTCTTCGCTGAGGGTCTCACCCCGGGCAACCACGACCTCCTCGTCGCCCTCGGGACCCACGACCAGGTTCTTCTTCGCCTTCGTGCCCAGGCCGGCCTGGATGGTCTCCTGGATGGTCCGGCCCTGCGTGGTCACCAGCTCGACGGTGTCCTCGTATTCCTTCTGGAGCCGCTCGATCTCCAGCCGGACCTCCTCGGCGAGGGCGCGGTGCTGCTCCTCGTGCTGCCGGCGGACGTTCTCGGCCTTGGCCTCGATCTCACCCCGCAGCCGCGCGGCGACCTCGTCCCGATCGAGGGAGAGGCCGGCCAGGATCTCCTGCCGGACGTCCTCGTGCACCTCGGTGACGATGTAGTTGGCGAAATAGAGGACCTTCTCCAGGTTGCGGGGGGACATGTCGAGCAGCAGCCCCATGCGGCTGGGGATGCCCTTGAAGTACCAGACGTGGCTGACGGGGGAGGCCAGCTTGATGTGCCCCATGCGCTCCCGCCGAACCTTGCTCCGGGTCACCTCCACCCCGCACTTGTCGCAGATGATGCCCTTGTACCGGTAGCGCTTGTACTTCCCGCAGTGGCACTCCCAGTCGCGGGTCGGCCCGAAGATGCGCTCACAGAAGAGGCCGTCGCGCTCCGGGCGCAGCGTCCGATAGTTGATGGTCTCCGGCTTCGTGACCTCGCCGTGCGACCAGGAGAGGATGGTCTCCGGCGAGGCCAGCGACAGTCTGAGGGCATCGAAGTTCTCGAGCTTCAGCACCGTTTTCCCACCTGTCTCCTTTCGCTCTCTACGGAAACGATCACCGGGCTCACTCGCTCGACGTGTCCTCGCCGAGCTCCTGGCGTTCCAGGTTGATGCCCAGGTCGAGCGGGAGCTCGGGGATGTCCTCCTCGCTCAGCACGATCTGACGCTCGTCCTCGCTCAGGATCTCGACCCCCAGGGCCAGGCCCTCGAGCTCCTTGACCAGGACCCGGAAGCTCTCCGGGATCCCGGCCTCGAGCGTGTTGTCACCCTTGACGATGGCCTCGTAGGCCTTGACGCGGCCCACGATGTCGTCGGACTTCACGGTCAGGATCTCCTGGAGCACGTGGGCGGCCCCGTACGCCTCCAGGGCCCAGACCTCCATCTCGCCGAAGCGCTGACCGCCGAACTGGGCCTTCCCGCCCAGGGGCTGCTGGGTCACCAGGCTGTAGGGACCGGTGGAGCGGGCGTGGATCTTGTCCTCCACCAGGTGGTGGAGCTTCATCATGTAGATCCAGCCCACCGTGACCGGCTGGTCGAACTCCTCGCCGGTGCGACCGTCGCGAACCCGGACCTTGCCGTCGGGGGGCAGGCCGTGCCGCTCCAGCTCGGACCTGATCGTCTCCAGGGAGGCGCCGTCGAAGACCGGCGTCATCACCTTCATGCCCGCGGCCCTGGCCACCCAGCCCAGATGCGTCTCCAGCACCTGCCCCAGGTTCATGCGGCTGGGCACGCCCAGGGGGTTGAGGACGATCTCCACCGGGGTGCCGTCGGGCAGGAAGGGCATGTCCTCGCGGGGGAGGATGCGGGAGACCACGCCCTTGTTGCCGTGGCGACCGGCCATCTTGTCCCCGGCCGAGATCTTGCGCTTCTGGGCCACGTAGACGCGCACCAGCTCGTTGACGCCCGGGGCCAGCTCGTCCCGGCTCTCGCGGCTGAACACCTTGACGTCGACCACCACGCCGCGCTCCCCGTGTGGCACCCGCAGGCTGGAGTCCCGCACCTCACGCGCCTTCTCGCCGAAGATCGCGCGGAGCAGGCGCTCCTCGGCCGAGAGCTCGGTCTCCCCCTTGGGCGTGATCTTGCCCACCAGGATGTCGCCGCTCTCGACCTCGGCCCCCATGTAGACGATGCCCCGCTCGTCGAGGTTCCGGAGCGCCTCGTCGGAGACGTTGGGGATGTCCCGGGTGATCTCCTCCGGGCCCAGCTTAGTGTCGCGGGCCTCGATCTCGAACTCCTCGATGTGGATCGAGGTGTACTTGTCCTCCTTGACGATGTCCTCCGAGAGGAGGATGGCGTCCTCGAAGTTGTAGCCCTCCCAGGGCATGAAGGCGACCAGGACGTTCCGCCCCAGCGCCATCTCACCGTCCTGGATGGCCGGGCCGTCGGCGAGGATGTCGCCCACCTCCACATGCTGGCCCGGCCTCACCCGAACCCGATGGTTCAGGCAGGTGCCCTGGTTCGAGCGGTAGAACTTCATCAGCGCGTACCGCCGCTCCGGGGAGCCGTCGTCGGGCCGGACCACGATCTCGTACACGGGGTTGGCGTGGACCCCCCGGAGCTCCTGGGGGTGGGCCACGTCCACCACCGTCCCGGCCACGTCGGCGACGATCATCTCGCCCGAGTACTTGGCCGCGTAGGACTCCACCCCGGTGCCGACCAGCGGGGCCTCGGTCACCATCAGCGGCACCGCCTGGCGCTGCATGTTGGCCCCCATCAGGGCCCGGTTGGCGTCGTCGTGCTCGAGGAAGGGGATCATGGCCGCCGCCACCGAGACGATCTG
>DASRBU010000086.1:0-4851 GCA_035653475.1 Candidatus Dormiibacterota bacterium
GAGATCGGGGGCCGGCGGATCCGTGCCGGGGACGCGGTGGCCATGCTGTTCAGCGCCGCCAACCGCGACCCCGCCGTCTTCGACGACCCGGACCGGTTCGTCCTCGACCGGCGGGCCCGGCACCTGGCCTTCGGCCACGGCATCCACAAGTGCGCGGCGGCCCCGCTCGCCCGGCTCGAGCTGCGGGTGGTGCTGGAGGAGGTGCTGGCCGCGGCGCCGCGCTTCGAGCTGGGGGGTGAGGTCGTCTACAACCGTTGGCCCGAGTTCGGGCCACGCCACCTTCCGCTTCGCTTCACGACGAGTCCCGGCTGAGCGGAGCGGGAAGGGGCAGGACCGGAAAGGAGGAGGGACGATGACGGAGCTCGGGACGAGGTCGGCCGGAGCCCGGCTGGTGGCGCTCCTGGCCGGCGCGCTGACCCTGGCCGCCTGCGGGGGGTCGGCGGCCGGACCGGCCGGGTCGGAGCCGGTGGTCAAGATCGGGCTGGTGGTGCCGCTGACCGGGGAGGGCAGCGCCAACGCCGAGCCCGTCATCCAGGGCGCGAACCTGGCCCTGGACGACATCAACGCCCACCACCTCGCCGGCAACCGCCGGCTGGAGTTCGTCCAGGTGGACGACGCCACCGATCCCCAGACCGCCCAGCAGGTCTGCACCCGCCTCGTCACCCAGGACCAGGTGGTGGCCATCGTCGGCTCGGAGAACACGCCCTCGCGTGCCGCCTGCAACCAGGCGGCCGAGTCGCAGGACGTCCCCTACTTCGCCGGCAACGGGACCGGCGGCAACGTCTGCTACCCGAACATGTTCTTCTTCGGCCTGGTGCCCAACCAGCAGGTGAACCCCCTGGTGGACTACCTGATCCAGAAGCAGGGGCTGAAGAGCTTCTTCATCCTGGGCAGCGACTACGCCCCGCCCAAGGGCTCGGTGGCGGTGGCCCAGAAGGAGATCCCGGCCCAGGGCGGTCGCATCCTCAGCATCAACTACGAGCCGCTCAACACCACCCAGTTCAGCTCCGACGTGGCCCGGATCGCGGCCGCGAAGCCCGACGTGATCATGGACGCCCTGGTCGGGAACGACCAGATCCCGTACCACAAGCAGGTCCGGGACGATCCGCGCACGGCCGCCATCCCCCAGGCCAGCCTCCAGATGAACGAGGCCGTGGCCCGGGCCATCGGCCCCGAGGCGGTGGGGATCTACGTGGCCGACGACTACCTCACCGGTGACCCCAGCGCCGCCAACCGGGCCTGGAAGGCGGCGCTGACCAGGAAGTACGGCAGCCGGGCCCAGCCCAGCTTCTTCGCCGCCGAGACCCACGACGCGACCGAGTTCCTGGCCGCCGCCATGAGGAAGGCCAACAGCACCGACGGCAAGGCGATCATCGATGCGGTCACGCACGTCTCCGTCAAGGGGCCGCGGGGCACGGTCGTGGTCAAGCCGAGCAGCCACGGCTACGCCACCCTGGCCACCCACATCGGTCGGGTGGCGAGCAACTACGACATCGATCAGATCGCGGTCACGCCCCCGGTGGACCCGGTCGTCACCTGCCCGTCGGCCTGACCGAGACGTGGGCGTGGATCGTAGGGGGGCGGTGACTCCCTGGCCGAGGGCCGTGGTCGGCCGGGAGCGAGGAGGGTAGCGCCATCGGCTTCCTGATCGATCTCCTGGTCGAGTCCAGCGTGCTCCTGCTGGTGGTCCTGGGGCTGGGCATCGTCCTCGGCCTCATGGACGTCATCAACCTGGCCCAGAGCGGGTTCATGGCCGTCGGCGTCTACGCCGCCCTGGCGGCCGCGCACCGGGGCCTCGAGTTCTGGCTGGCGGTCCTGATCGGCACCGCCGCCTCGGCCCTGCTCGGCGCCCTGGCCGAGCTGGTCGTGATCCGGCGCCTCTACGCCCGACCCCTGGACACGCTCCTCGCCACCTGGGGCATCTCGCTGGTGGTGGTGGAGGGGATCATCATCGTCTTCGGTCACGGCCCCCAGTCCTTCGACGAGCCCTTCGTGAGCGGGGTGCCGATGCTGGGCGTCCTCTATCCTGCCTACCGGCTGCTGCTGGTGGCCGCGGCCGCCCTGGCCGTGGCCGTGCTGGCGGTGATCGTGCGCTTCACGCCCTGGGGTCTGGTGGCCAGGATGGTGATGGCCAACGCCCCGCTCTCGCGGGCCCTGGGCATCGACACCGTGCGTGTCCGCCAGGTGACCTTCGTGCTCGGCTCCGCGCTGGCCGGCTTCGCCGGCGCCGTCCTGGGGCCCATCCAGGGCATCGATCCCTACTACGCCACCTCCCTGGTGGCGCCGGCCTTCCTGGCCGTGCTGCTGGCCGGCCGCTCGCTGTCGGGCCTGGTCCTGGCCTCGGCCGTGCTGGCCGTGGCCACCACCGTCTTCTCCCGGTACTTCAACCCCGTCTACGCCACCGCGGTGACGGTGGGGGTGGCGGTGGTCCTGCTCCGAGTGTTCCCCCAGGGGTTGACCCGGTGGCGGGGATGACCGGGCGCCGGGCCGACCGCCACCTCCTGGCGCGAAGCACGCTGCTGGCCGCGGCCGGGGTGGCGGCGGTGCTGGCGCCCCTGCTGGGCGACCGCTACACCGTGTACCTGCTCACCCAGGCCTTCATCTACGCCGCGCTGGCCGTCTCCCTCGACCTGGTCTGGGGCTACGCCGGCATCCTCGACCTCGGCCACGCGGTCTGGTTCGGCACCGGCGCCCTGGCCGTGGGGGTGATGACCACCACCGTGGGCCGCGACGGCATGGTGGTGGCCGTGCACGGCGGCGCCGGCACCTACCTGGTCGCGATCCTGCTGGGGATGGCGGCGGCGGCGGTGGCGGCGGCGGTGGTGGGCGCCTACTGCTTCTCCTGGCGCGGCTCGACGCGCTTCTACGTCGCCATCGTGACCCTGGCCGTGAGCGTCGTCGGCGAGGCGCTCTACCTCGAGCAGCGCTGGACCGGGGGGGACAACGGCCTCTTCGGGTTCCAGCTACGGCAGCTCGACCGGGTCGCCTGGTACTACGTCGGTCTTGCCCTCCTCGGTCTGGCCCTGGGGATCGGGATCCTGCTGACGCGCAGCGACTTCGGGCTGCTGATGCGGGCGATCCGCGACAACGAGGTCCGGGCCCGTCATCTCGGCTTCCGAGTCGATCACCTCAAGGTGGCCATCCTGGCCGGCGGGGCGGCCCTGGCGGCGCTGGCGGGCGGCGTCTACGGCGCCGCCGTCGGCCTGGTCTCCTCCCCCCTCTTCGGCTTCCTCTTCTCGACCCAGATCGTGGTCTGGGTGGCGATCGGGGGGCGGGGCACCCTGCTCGGCCCGGTGCTGGGCGCGATCGCCCTGGAGTTCGCTTCGTCCAGCCTCGACCGCTCCTTCCCCGACCAGTGGCAGCTGCTGGTGGGCCTGGCCTTCATCGCCGTGGTGGTGTTCGTCCCCGACGGCCTGCTGCCCCCGCTCGGTCGCCTGCTGGAGCGGCTGACCCTGGGGGGCGAGGGGCGCGGGCCGGCGCGAAGCCTGCTGCCGCTGCCGGTGCGTGGGCGGGCGGACGGGGAAGGCGAGGTGATGGCGGCGCTGGCGGACGTGACCTTTGCCTACGGCTCGCTGCAGGTGCTGCGCGGGGTGTCGCTGGAGGTCAGGCGCTCCGAGCTCCTCTGCCTGATCGGGCCCAATGGCGCCGGCAAGTCGACGCTGATGGCGCTGATCGGCGACGGCACCATGCGGCACGGGGGCTCGATCCGGTTCGGGCTGCACGGGGTGGACACCCATCGTGGCCGCACCGTGGACCGCCTGGCCCGGAGCGGGGTGATCCGCAAGTTCCAGACCCCGAGCCTGTTCGAGAGCCTGACCGTGGCCGAGACCCTGCTCCTGGCCCGGCACCGCGGTCGATTGCCCTCCCTCTGGCGACGGACGCGCCGGATCGAGGTGCCGGGGGCGGTGGTGGAGCTGTGCCACCTGTCCGGCCTGGACCGACACCTCGACGTGCCCGCCGCGGCGCTGCCGCACGGGCTGCAGCAGGCGCTGGAGCTGGCGGCGACGGTCGCGGCCTGGCCGGACCTCCTGCTCCTGGACGAGCCCACCGCCGGCCTCACCGTGCAGGAACGGCGGGTGGTGGGGGAGGTGCTGCGCCGTCTGTCCCGGGAGCAGGGGCGGACGATCCTGCTCATCGAGCACGACCTGGATTTCGTCGACGAGCTGGCCGACCGGGTGGTGGTGCTCCAGGACGGCGGGGTCCTGGCCGACGGCTCCACCGACGAGATCAAGCGCTCGGAGCGGGTGCGCTGGAGCTACCTCGGAGTGTCGACACCGTCATGAGGCTGGAGGTCTTGGGGCTATCGGCCGGCTACGGCGCCTCGCTGGTCGTGGCCGAGCTGGACCTGAGAGTGGGGCCGGGCGAGGTGGTGGCGGTGATCGGCCGCAACGGCATGGGCAAGACCACCTTCCTGCGAGCCCTGCTCGGGCTGCTCCCCCGGCGGGCGGGGCGGGTCGCCGTCGACGGGCGCGACGTGACCGCCGAGCCCACCCACCGCCTCGTCCGCCGGGGCATCGCCTACGCGCCCCAGGAGGCGGGGATCTTCGGCGGCCTCACCGTGGAGGAGAACCTGCGCGGGGGTCTCCTGGCCGGGCCGGGCGGGCCCTCCGCCTGGCGCGAGGCGCTCGATCTCTTCCCGCAGCTGGCAGGCCGCCTCCGGCAGCGGGCGGGGACGCTGAGCGGGGGCGAGCAGCGCATGCTCCTGCTCGCCCGGGCCCTGATGTCGAGGCCGCGGCTGCTGGTCCTGGACGAGGTCTGCGACGGCCTCCACCCACCCATGGTGGCCAGGGTGGTCGAGGTCCTGCGCGAGCAGCGGGAGCGCCGGGGGCTGAGCGTGTTGATCGTGGAGCC